>CANQLQ010000092.1 GCA_947624755.1 uncultured Clostridia bacterium
GCATCGCCCGCAGGAGTTACGCGGGACAAATTTATATTTAACGTCAAATGAACCCCGCGAAAAGAAGTCTATCACAGACTAAAACAAAAAGAGCAAAGTATAAATTGGAAAAAAGAACCAATCTTTACAACAAGCCTTATCCTGAGGCACAGACCGCATTTTCCCTCTTTGTCAGAGCCAAGGAAAAAAAGCAAACTTACCACAGGGGGATAAAGCACAAACCGGTCTATAGGCGAAGCGACCCGCTTTGAACGCTTTGCGTTCAAACGGTTGAGCGCAGCCGTACGTCAGCAATGTTTCTTTTGGAACTTTTCTTTCAAAAGAAAAGTTCGCCGACGGCAGTCAAAACCGATAATTTGTACAAATTACAACAAAAAAACTCAAACCAAAAATCAAGAAGATAAAGACTAATCTACACATCAATGCGAAATGAGTATTAAGCCTTATGCGTGATTTAATCAGAGGTTCTTTAATTAAAGAAGCACAGTTGACTAATATAAATAATTAATGTAAAATAACCTTGTACAAAGGGAGACTTTGATTATGTAACCGCAACTAAATCGGGATATATAGCCCCGTTCTCATAGCTTCCCTAAAAAATGAAAGGAAGCGTCACGGTCAATTCTTAATCCGTGCCGCAAAAGGAGAAAATGAACACATTAAAATTTATCAAAAGCAAGCTCGGCTATGGTGTCGGAGCTGTCGGACTTGACCTTAGCTATGGAATGTTCTATTCATTTCTTGCAAAATACCTTACCGATGTACTCGGTATGAAAGCTTCGTTCCTTCTTATTCTTACGCCGATAGCGAGAATTTGGGACGGAATAAACGACCCGATGATGGGTACGATAGTTGACAATACCCACACAAAAATCGGTAAATACCGTCCGTGGATCATTACCGGTGCTCTGCTTAACGCAATAGTTCTGATTTTCCTTTTCAGCAATCCTCTTCACCTTACCGGTATAGGTCTTTGCATATATGTTGCGGCTGCCTATATACTTTGGGGTATGACGAATACTCTTGCCGATATTCCTTATTGGTCAATGGTTCCCTCTTTCACGAGCGACCCGAAAGAAAGAAGTCTCATTTCAACCATAGCGAGAGCTTTTTCGGGTCTTGGTCAAGGTATAGTTACAATAGGTGCGCCGCTTCTTATGACGGCGGTAAGCGTTACAACTTCAATCGACGCCGAAACGGGCGAAACAGTAAAAGTACACGACTCACGAAGCTATTTAATTGCCGCAGTCGTCTGTGCTGTCTGCCTTATTTTCTTTGCGGGCGTCTGCGTAGGTTCAACCAAAGAAAGAGTTTCGACCGCTCCTTCAGAAAAGTTCTCGCTGAAGAAAACGGTTAAAATTGTAAAATCAAACGATCAGCTTCTTGTTTTCATGCTTTTTGCAATGATATCGAATGCGGGCTGGTATCTTACCTCGGGCGTTGCGACATACTACTTCGACGTTGTTGTCGGCGACCCCAACAAGCAGTCGCTTTTCAGCACCTGTTCCGCTGTCGGCTCAACCGTCGGTTTGCTTCTTCTTCCCATATTGCAGAAGTTTATGTCGAAAAGAAAAGCATACCAGGCTTCGCTTGCGATTGCGGCAGGCGGCTATGTAGGTATGGCGGTTTCGGCTCTTGCCGGTCAGCTTATGCTTATGGATATTTTCTACGTGATAGGCGCGATAGGTATCGCTTCAATGTTCATCGCTCAGACCGTATTTCTTGCCGATATTGTTGATTACGGCGAAGTTAAACTCGGCTACAGAGCCGAATCTATCACATTCTCAATGAAGGGCTTCCTTCAGAAAATGGCTTATACTCTTCAGACGATTATTCTCTTTGCTTCCCTTGGCATTTCGGGATATAACGGAGAGCTGCACAGCAATAATCCTCAGTCGGCAAAAACGGCAATTACGCTTATGCTCGTTGTAATTCCGCCGGTACTGTTTATTGTTTCACTGCTCATTTTCACAAAGAAGTTCAAGCTTCACGGTGAATATATGGACGAGATTACCGCAAAGGTGATTGAGAACCAAAAGAAGAGAGAAGAAGCCGCCGCCGAGGCATAAAAAGGCTTGATATAAAAAGTAAATCCAAAGCGGAAACATTGATATGCACCCCAAAAGTCAGATGCTTTTGCAGGGTGTATATTTTTTGGAAAAAATTGTCGAAATTCCACGTATAATATTGACAAAACAGAATCCATGTATTAAAATTAATTTGATTTAGAAAATACGGAGGAATGAATTAATGAAAAACACAAAAAGAATTTTCAGTGTACTGCTCGTGATGCTGATGCTGCTAAGCTCAGCGCCGCTTAGCGGATTTATCGGTTTGAAGGCAAGTGCGGCATCTTATGGAGGTACTTGCGGAAAAAGTGCCTACTGGTCACTTAATACCGAGACAGGTGTGCTTGAAATTACCGGCAGTGGAAAGATGTATGATTATTATGATCATGCTCCGTGGTATCAATATCATAGTTCAATTAAAACTGTAACAATTGAAAGCGGCGTAACAAGTATTGGTGAGGGTGCATTTTGGAGTTGCGACAGCCTTCAAAGCATATCAATTCCCGACAGTGTAACAAATATTGGTGATCGTGCATTTGGAAGTTGCGACAGCCTTCAAAGCATAACAGTTGATGATAATAGCAATTATTATTCAAGTGATACATATGGAGTTTTATATAATAAAGATAAAACAACCCTTATACAATATCCAATTGGAAATACAAGAACTTCATTTGATATTCCAAACAGCGTAACAAGTATTGGTGATCGTGCATTTTCCTATTGCGATAGCCTAGAAAGCATAACAATTCCAGACAGCGTAACAAGTGTTGGTGATTTTGCATTTGAATATTGCGATAACCTTCAAAGCGTAGAAATCGGAAGCAGCGTAACAAGTATTGGTATGTATGCATTTTACGGTTGTCATAGCCTTGAAAGCATAACAATTCCCAACAGCGTAACAAGTATTGGTAATTTGGCATTTTCCAATTGCGAAAACCTTGAAAGCATAACAATTCCCGACGGCGTAACAAGTATTGGCTATTATGCATTTTACTATTGCGACAGCCTTGAAAGCATAACAATTCCCAACAGCGTAACAAGTATTGGCGATTATGCATTTCAATCTTGCGAAAGCCTTGAAAGCATAACCGTTGATGAGGATAACGATTATTATTCAAGTGATTCATATGGAGTTTTATATAATAAAGATAAAACAACGCTTATACAATATCCGATTGGAAACACAAGAACTTCATTTGATATTCCCGACAGCGTAACAAGTATTGGTTATAGGGCATTTGACGAATGTTATAGCCTTGAAAGCATAGAAATCGGAAGCAGCGTAACAAGTATTGGTGATGGTGCATTTGAATATTGCGACAGCCTTCAAAGCGTAGAAATCGGAAGCGGTGTAACGAGTATTGGTTATTTTGCATTTGGAGATTGCAACAGCCTTGAAAGCATAACAATTCCCGACAGCGTAACAAGTATTGGTAATTCTGCATTTTACAATTGCGACAGACTTGAAGATGTGTATTACGCAGGTTCTGAAACTGATTGGAAAAGAATTTCGATAAGTTCTGGCAATACTTGCTTAACATCCGCGACCATTCATTATAATTGCGCTTTTAATGGAACCCGCGGAAAAAAATTTTCATCCAATGCTGACGGTATGCTTTCAATTTATGTTTACGGCAGGGATATACTTTCAGGTAAGGTAGGAGAAACACCGTTTTGGAACAGTCTTTCCGGTTCAATAGGAATAATTACAACGAATTTCAATATTTCGCCGAACAACGGCTCTTTTAAAGAAGACAAGTATGAAATAAAAATATCCGAAGCGGAAAAATCAAGCTATACGATTTCTAAGGAAAATTATCAGAAATATATAATCCCCCAGCAGGTGATAAAAGAAATAAAAAATGAACTTCTTGGCGTTGACGCTTCCCTTTTTGTCCATCTCAATCTTGACAAAAAAGATGGAAAGCCCTATGTTTCCACTGTATACGGAAAGATAGATACCGAGAGATATTCATATAAAGAAATAACAAGAAACGACCTTACTATTGAAGAAGACACGCAATACAGCATAATTATTTCGGCCTGCGATGTGGGAAACGGTGCAAAATATTATCTTTATCAAGAGGGCGGCAAAAAGTTAGAAAGCTCAAACGGTATATTCACTCAGGAAATGTATTCGCAATTCAGCGATGAAGGTAAAATTTACGCCTATGTACAAGGCTCAAACGGTACGTCGCCTGCGGTTGAGCTTAAATTGAAAAAAAAGCTTTCTGAAAGCGACGCCAAAATGAAAAGATTGCTTGATTCGGGTGAGATTGGTCTGCTTGGTAACGTCACCGAGGTTGTGACGTCGGGTTCAAAATTTCTTGACAAAGCAAAAATAGACCTTTCGGTGTTTAAAATTCCCATTGACTTTACTTTCGAGGACAACACATTAAAGATAGCAATAGGTTTAAAAATTTGGGATAAGTCGAAGTCTACCAAAGACAGCTCAACAACCGGAACAAAATGGAAAAAGAACTATGATTATTCAAATTTTGTAAAAGATATTAAAAAATTATGCTCAGAACCCGAAAAAGATTTAACCGAAAAATATACAAGAGCAAAGGCTGTACAAAAGAAATATGACAAGACAATTTCAACGGTCAAATCAAAATCCAAAGGTTGGGACGCTTCAATCCTCGGGTATGCCGAATGGGAATACATAAATGGAAAATGGGTATTCAAAGAAGGTGTGGCAAGTATTTGTGGGTCATGTAAATTTGAGTATTCACAGCAGGGATTTGTTTGGGTCATTCCTGAATACTCATATTTTTCGGCTAAGATTGAGTTATCGGGAAACGGCAGATTGAGTAAATCCGGCCCGTCCGATTTGTATCCTATGGAACTTGATTTATCGCTTTCGGCGGAACCTCAGCTAAAAGTTGGCGGTGGTGTAGGCTTTGAAGACCTTCTTTCGGCAGGATTCTGGGGCGAAGCTACTCTTCCGATATCTTTTAACTTCACAAGAAAGCATCTGACGATGGACGCTAAAGGTAAGTTTGGATATGAGACGAAATTTTTGTTTATTTTCGGAACCGAAAAAACACTTCTCGAAGGTGAAGTGAATCTGATAGATAAATATTGGAACAATTCCAAAGCGAAAGCGGTAAGTGAAATTTCAGCAAACAAAGCGTTGACCGATAAAAATGTCAAATCCGAAGATGCTGCAATTAAAATAGTGGACAGAAGCTATGCTGAAAACACCTCAAAATGGCTTGGAGAAACCGGCGCGCGACGGATCATGGCGGCAAAAAATGCTGCCTTCTCCGGCGGTATAAACTTCAAATCTCTTCAGGAAAGTATTTTTGAAGGCGCAACGCCTCAAATTGCATCGGTGGGAGATACTATGATAATGACTTTCGTTCAGGACGATAAGTTAAGAGATGATTATAACCGTATGCGTTTGGTATATTCAATTTACGACAAAACAAATAAAACATGGTCTGAACCTCAGCCCGTATGCGACGATGGAATGAACGATGTCAATCCTGTTATTGCAAGCGATGGAACAAATGTATATGTTGCATGGCAAAAAATATGCAAAAAGATTACATCGGAAACAACGACCGCAAAGGATATTTGTGAAAATACCGAAATTTATGTTGCGAAATATAACAAGAGTTCAGACAAATTTGAAAACGCAGTGAGGGTAACCGATAACAGTTGTTATGATTATGCTCAAAGTGTAGGCATTTCAAACGGGGAGCCTGTGGTTTATTATGCTTCCTGCACCGACAATAATATGAACGGTACGGCAAACACAAACATTATGAAATTTGCCGGCGGCGCTTCAGCAAAACTCCTTTCATCAAAGAATTATATTTATTCAATTGACTCAAACAGCACAGGCTCGGAATACACCTTCATTATGGACAAAGACGGCGACACAAGCGACAATACAGATGTTAATGCGTTTGTTTGTTCGGGTTCTTCCGTTTCTGAAATTTCATTTGACAGCGCTGTAACGGGAACCGAATACGTAAATATCGGCTCGGGCGAAAAACTGTTGATTACGGACGGAGACAATATTTATGAAAACAACGATGATGAACAGACACCGCTTTTTGAAGGCGTAACAAGTGTAATAGGCGGAATTAAATCGGCAGTTGTCGGTGATGAAACTGTTATCAGTTGGACTCAATCCAACGACGACGGCACAACCGATTTGTACTATGCTTCAAATTCCGGCGGAAAATGGAGTGAAGCGGTAAGGCTTACTTCGCAGGATAAAATGATTTCCTCTGTTTCAATTACAGGTTGTGATAACAAGCTTTACGGTATTGTTACAAAAACAACAATTGATACCGACAGTGAAGGATATAAGTCAAAAGGACAAACAGACCTTGAGTCGTTTGAATTTAATGATTACGCCGATATAAGCGTTAAGATACTTTCCGCAAATGAAGAGAATTTCTATGCCGGAAAAGATTCACAATTTGATGTTGTATTGACAAATAACGGTACGGTAAATATAAATTCAGTTAATTTCACAATTAAAGATACTCTCGGAACAAATAAAACCGAAAACAAGACAGTATCGTTAAATCCGGGTGAGTCAAAGAATATTACGCTTACATATCCTGTTCCCGAAAACTATGCCAAAACTAATTTAACAGTTGAAGCGAATACAGTAGGTCAGAATGATGTAATATCCGAAAACAATACCGATTCTATGCAAATAGGTCTGCCCGATTTGTATTTTGAAAACACAAATGTTATTGCTTATGAGGACGGATATCTTGTTGAGGCGTATTTGTATAATGCAAGTGACGCTGTTGCAAATGACGTAAAAATAACTTTGAATTATAATTCGACCGAAACAGAAAAGCTAAATGTGTACTCAACCAAAAGTCTGGCAACAAAAGAAAGTAATTTTATACAAGCTGAAATTCCAAAAGAAAAACTTGAATTTGACGAAGACGGAATTGCATATGTTTACTTTACCGCTTCGTCAGCTGAGGAGGATTCATACAGCGAAGATAATATAGAAAAGATTTCACTTGAAAAAGATGCTTATGTATTTTTTGACGGACATGATTTTAAGGAAACGAGACGACAGGAGGCTACTTGTTCAAGCAGTGGTTTTGTTGAATATGTATGCTTAATTTGTAATGAGACAAAGACGGAAGAAATTCCCATTCTTGAGCATATATCGGATTTGGGAACAGTATCCAAAGCCGCAGCCTGCACAGAACCCGGCACAAAGACATACAAATGCACAGTCTGCGGTGAAATAATAAAGACAGAAACAATACCAGCGGCAGGCCACAAGCCGACGACCACTCCTGAAGTAGCGGCCACCTGTGCAAAGACAGGTCTTACAGCCGGTTCAAAATGCTCGGTCTGCGGTACAGTGCTAAAAGCACAGACAACAGTTGCAAAGAAAGAACATACATATGAAAATGTTACAACCAAAGCAACGCTTACAAAGAACGGCAAAATAGTTCCGACCTGCTCGGTCTGCAAGGCAACAAAGACAGCTGCAACAGTTTACTACCCGAAAACAATCAAGCTTTCGGCGACAAGTGCCACATACACAGGCAAAGCAATTAAGCCGACAGTAAATGTAACCGACAGTAACGGTAAAGCGATTGCCGCTTCAAA
>CANQLQ010000093.1 GCA_947624755.1 uncultured Clostridia bacterium
TACAAGCTGCCCTACTTGACGGTAAATTATTCCGTCATTTTGCCCAAAAATTCTCGTTAATACACAAAGTATTGTCTTGAATTTTTGGAATAAAAAAATACTTCCAAATTAGCGATAAAGTGTTTTCGCGGTGTAAAACTATAATTTTATATAATTTCTATCCCGCGTAATTCATGCAGGCGATGCCTGCCGCCAATTAGGACACCCTGAATTAATCAGTGCTTCCCTTATTGTAAAATATTTTTACGTATGCAAACATTTGTTCGCTACACTTTAAATTTTAGAATCTTTTTTCGGTTTTGTCAATAGAAAAACCAAAATTTATAAATAAACTGCCAAAAATTGTATTTTGCTTTGAATTATTTAATTTTTGTTAAAGTAGGCAGGTTAAAATTTTCCTAAATTGAAGTTTTAATATTGTAAATCCCTTGCTTTTTTTAAAAAGTTAGTGTATAATTCTATAGCTTATATGGTTATTAGCTTATATGGTTATATCTTTTTGACATAACCGAAAATAATATGTAAAGGATGAATTAAATGGCTAAAAAAGAAAAGTCTCAGGCCGAGATTTACCGTGAAGAACGTAAAGCTCGACTCGCCAAAGCGGCAAAGAAAAACGCAAAAAAATCTATCAGTTCTCAGGCAGGTAAAACCGCAGGAAGAGTTGTTTCTGTTATACTTGTTCTGGCTATAATCATCGGTATCGGCGCCGTTGTTTTCAACCAGGCGGGTGTTATTGAAAAGACAAGAACAGCTTTTACCATAGGTGACGAAAAAATCAGTCAGGCCGAATACGGTTATTACTATATGGGAATATACAATAACGCATATTCATACGCCCAACAGTATGCCCAGTACGGTATGGATATCGGTCTTGACACAACTAAATCTCCCTTAGAGCAGGAATACACAGGTTACCTCGGTGAAATTGAAGACTTCCCGGAAGATGAAACTCCGATGTGGACTGACTATTTCAAGTATGCTTCAACCGAAAACATTAAATATGTAAAAGGCGCTTGCAAAGAAGCTGAAAAGCTCGGTATTGAACTTACCGACGCTGACAAAGCAGAAGTTGAGTCAACAATGCAGCAGTACAGAGATTATGCGAACAGTGCAGGCGGAGAAAATTCAACCTATTCTCTTTCGGCTTGGCTCAAGCAGAACTTTGGTAACGGTATGACCGAAAAGCTTTTTGAAAAAATCCTTCTCGAACAGCAGCTTGCATCGGCTCTTAAGACAGCAAAAACCGATGAATATAAGGCAGGCTATTCAAAAAAGCAGGTCAACAAAGAATACAATGAAAACACAACCGATTACGGTGTAATTACTTACAGAAACTACACCGTTGAGGCTGAAACAGTAACGACTAAGGACGAAGAAGGCAATGAATCTTCGGAAGTAACCGAAAAGACAATGAAAGCGGCAAAGACTGCTGCGGATAAGATTGCTGACGCAGCTACCGAAGACGATTTCAAAGCTCTTGCATCTGAAGCTGCAAAGGCAGCCGGCGAAGAAGATTACAAAACAATTCTCAGCGATGATTCTGCAACCTTAAGCAAAGATGCTTCTTATGAAACAGTATCGCAAAGTGTAACAGACGAAGATTTTCTTGAATGGGCTTTTGACAAAGATACCGCAATCGGCGCTACTTATGTTGTTGAAAACGAGAACAGCGGATATTCTGTTTATATGATGGTTAACCCGCTTCATAAAGCCGACGCTTATAAAACCTACGATTCAAGACACATCCTTATCAACTTCAAGGAAGATGAAGAAGCGGCCGACACGCAAGAAGAAGAGACAACTGCTAATGAAAATGCCGAAGAAACTGCTGAAGAAACAACAGCGGCAGAAACAACAACCGCAAAGGCAAAGGAAGAAGTTAAGGTTGAAACTCTCGATGTTTCAAAATACAGCGACGTAAGAGTTGACCTTTCCGTAAATGCTGAAACAGCTAAAGACAAAGCTGCATACAAAGAAGCTCAGGATATTCTTAAAAAATATCTTGATGGTGAACACACAGCGGCTGCATTTGCCGAACTTGCAAATGAATACAGTGCGGACACAGGCAGCAACACAAACGGCGGTCTTTATGAAAACACAGAAATCGGCAGCTTTGTTCCTCCTTATGAGGAATGGTGTCTGGCTGACGGACGTAAAGAAGGCGATGTAGGTATCGTTGAATATGAAGGCTCAAACTACAGCGGTTACCATATCCTTTACTTTGTTGGCACAAACACCGTTACATGGGACGATGCGGTAAGAACCGCTCTTGCTCAAGAAGACCTTAACGAGTACATTGAAGGTATTGTTCACAGTGAAGACAATGCAATCAAAGATGAAAACGCAAAAGCAATCACTGCTATTGAAGATTATCTTGCAGACGCAGTAAAAACTGCCGCAAGAAACAGCTCAGCGCAAAGTGATACGTAAATTAAGGAAGCGCTGATTAAATCGAACGTGCAGATTGCGCCGCCGAATTTTTCGTCAGATTGTCAAAAGCGACGGAAAATATCGGTGCAAGATGCGCGTTCAGCCGGCAGGCGTGATTTATTCAGTGGTTCCTTAATAAAAAAACAGCGTTTCCTTCATGGAGGGGCTGTTTTTTGGAAAGAAGGTAAAATATATGTTTCGCGAAATGAGAAGAATAAAACAAAAGCTAAGCGATGAAGAAAGCCTTGCGATTCTCAAAAACGAAAGAAGAGGAGTCCTCTGCGTCCAGGGTGACGACGGTTATCCTTATGGGCTGCCAATTGATTATTGGTATGACGAAGAAAGCGGAAAAATATGCTTTCACGGCGCAAAGCAGGGACACAAGATTGATTCGATAAATCGCAGCGATAAAGCTTCGTTCTGTGTTTATGATGAAGGTTACAGGAAAGACGGCGAATGGTTTCTTAACATAAAAAGCGTAATTATATTCGGAAGAATAAAAGCAGTCGAGGACGAGCAGCGAGCAGAAACAATCAGCAGAAACCTTGCCTATAAATTTACAAACGATAACGATTACATTGACCTTGAAATAAAAAATAATATCAAACGAGTAAAATGTCTCGAACTAACCCCCGAACACATAACCGGCAAATCAATAAAAGAATCTTAGTGGGCATCGTCCACAGAAGTTACGCGGCGGGCATCGCCCGCAGGAGTTACGCGGGGCGGTTTGATGTAAATCTTTACACCTGCGCCGCGAAACGGCTTATGTTATTAACTATATAATTTTAATAGGTGGGCATCGCCCACGGGAGTTACGCGGGGCAGTTTGATGTAAATCTTTACACCTACGCCGTGAAACGGCTTTTTGATAATAAAAGGCATAACGTGACAAAAGCCATACCCCACCTGAAAGGTTAGGTTTCAAAACCGGTCAAATGTATAAAATAAACCTAACCTATACAAACAAATCTTACATAAACTCTCACAAACCAAAATCCGGCAAGCAACCAACCTTCACGCTTGCTTCGCAAAACGGCTTTCACCAAATTATCCGCAAAAGTTTTTCCGGCGGACACAGTGATTCCCTAAGATTCCTTATAAACAATAGGGCTGTTCCAAGTGTTTTCGGAACAGCCTTTTTTATATAGAAAATACAATTTAGATACTTAGACTATACATACCGATATCCGCTGAATCTTGTAAGCGGCGTTACCAAATAGCCTTTGTCTCTATATCTTTTTTTATCATTGCGATAAATTCATCAATTGAGAAGCTGCCTTGGTCGCCAAAGCTGCGCTTGCGGACAGATACAGTTCCTTCTTCGGCTTCCTTGTCACCGATAACAAGAACATACGGTACCTTTTCAAGCTGGGCTTCACGAAGCTTGTAGCCGAGTTTTTCACTTCTTGTGTCAACTTCAACGCGTTCAATGCCTGCTGCCTGAAGCTTATTCTTTAGTTCATAGGCTGCATCGTGATGTCTGTCGGCAATCGGAGTTATGCGAACCTGTTCAGGTGAAAGCCAGACCGGGAATGCGCCGGCATATTTTTCAATAAGAAGAGCAAGTGTCCTTTCATAACAGCCGATTGATGTGCGGTGAATGATGTAGGGATTCTTCTTTGAACCGTCTTTGTCAACATATTCCATGCCGAATTTTTCAGCAAGCATCTGGTCAATTTGAATTGTGATGAGAGTATCTTCCTTGCCGTGAACGTTCTTTATCTGAATATCAAGCTTCGGACCGTAGAAAGCAGCTTCGCCGATACCGATTTTGTAGTTTATGCCAAGGTCGTCAAGAATGGTTTTCATAACGCTCTGCGCTTCGTCCCATTGTTCGGGCGTACCGATGTATTTTTCGGTATCCTCGGGATCCCACTGTGAGAAACGGTAGGAAACATCTTCATAAAGACCGAGAGTTTTAAGCATGAATGTTGTAAGCTCAAGACAGCCTCTGAATTCATCTTCAAGCTGCTCCGGGGTACACATAAGATGTCCTTCGGAAATTGTAAACTGGCGGACACGGATAAGACCGTGCATTTCGCCTGAAGCTTCATTTCTGAAAAGGGTCGATGTTTCGTTAAGACGCATCGGAAGATCTCTGTATGATCTTGCGCGGTTAAGGTATGCCTGATACTGGAACGGACAGGTCATGGGACGAAGGGCGAAAACTTCATCGTCTTTTTCTTCGTCGCCGAGAACAAACATACCGTCTTTATAGTGATCCCAGTGACCGGAAATTTTGTAAAGGTCACTTTTTGCCATAAGCGGAGTTTTTGTAAGAAGCCAACCGCGCCTTTGTTCCTCGTCCTCAACAAAACGCTGAAGAAGCTGGATAATTCTTGCGCCCTTCGGCAGCATGATGGGAAGTCCCTGACCGATATAGTCAACGGTTGTGAAAAGCTCAAGGTCTCTGCCAAGCTTGTTGTGGTCGCGCTTCTTTGCCTCTTCAAGTGCGTTAAGATGCGCTTCAAGGTCGCTTGCCTTTGTAAAGGCTGTGCCGTAAATTCTTTGAAGCATCTTATTTTTTGAATCCCCGCGCCAGTATGCGCCTGTGCATGAGGTAAGCTTGAAAGCCTTTATTCTGCCCGTGTCGGGAATATGAGGGCCGGCACAAAGCTCTTCAAATTCACCCTGACGGTAGAATGAAATTTTTTCTCCCTTGTCCGAATGTTCTTTAATGAGTTCAACTTTGTAAATTTCTCCTCTTTCCTGCATAAGAGCAATTGCTTCAGCCGGTTCAAGTTCAAACCTTTCAAGCGGCAAAGCCTCTTTGACAATCTTTTTCATTTCAGCTTCGATTTTTTCAAGAATTTCGGGAGTGAAGTTGATTTCGCTGTCAAAATCATAATAGAAACCGCCGTCAACGGCAGGACCTATTGCAAGCTTTGTGCTCGGATAAAGGCGCTTTACTGCCTGAGCGAGAACGTGGGAGCAAGTGTGGTTGAATGTTTTTTTTGCATCATCGTCGTCAAAAGTGAGGATTGAAACCTCGCAGTCCTCGTTGAGGACTGTGCGAATGTCGGCATTTTCGCCATTGATTTTTGCAAGGCAGGCGGCTTTGTAAAGACCTGCGCCAAGACTTTTTGCGATGTCGAGAACGCTTACGCCGTTTTCATATTCGCGAACAACGCCGTCTTTAAGTGTTACTTTGATCATTGGTAAAATTTCCTTTCTTAATGAAACTCTGACTAAACAGAATGAAACTTTGACTAAACAGAGCTTCTCATAAAATAAACAAAAAGCCTCATCCCTGCACAACTGTACTGGGATGAAGCTGAAAATTCAGTTCCACGGTTCCACCCGTATTCCGCATTATTATCTGCGGCGCTCATTTGACTTTAACGCAGTCTTACGGTGAATCTTGTATGCAAATGCACTTTTCGGTTCACACTCGGGAGCGGTAACATTTTCTGAAATTTCGGTTCTGCTTACAGCCGCCGACAAAACCTCTCTTGGAAATTTCCTTTGAAAATATCTTCTCCGTCAACGTTTTGTGATGGGATAAAGTTTTGTTTTATATATTTTAGCACTTATATTTGTTTTTGTCAATTACTATTTACAACTTCACCGACCGCGCGCAAAAGAGACGCTTCGTTGCTTGACGCAAAGTCGCAGGAATAATGCCAAATCATAACGCCGCCAAGACCGGTTTTCTTTGCATATTCGGTTTTCTGCTTAATAACATCCTGAGTGTTGAACCAAAATGTCTTGTCTATACTTGCGTCATAGTAATAGCCGTTTTCATCAATTTCATCATAGCAGCCGTTATAGCCGTACCAGTATGCGCCGCGGTCAGTCGGCCTTGAATAAAACGGAAGACCAAAGTCAAGCTTTTCTCTCGGTATTCCCCTGAAAGTGAAATTGAGAACAAGCGGAGCGGCTGTTTTAAAGGTTGAATGTCTTCCGATATCGTCATAGATATCATAAAGCATTGCTTCAAAGCGGTCGACGCATCTGATTGCGGCAGGGGTAAGAGAAACGTCTGTGCTTACGGCAAGACCAAGCAGTTTATCACCGAGTTTTTTGTCAAAACCGACAAGGAATTTGCTGAATATTAACCAGTCTTTAAGTTCGGCAGGATATTCATAGTCAAAATACAAGCCGTCAAAATCATATTTGTTTACAAGAGCAACAATGTTGTCCTCGAGTACGCCGCTTTCAAAAGCAAGCTTATGCTGTGCGGAAAGATCTGTCAAAGTTTCTTCCCATACATCATGGCTGACGAGCGGTCCGGGACCGAGAAGGTTAATATAAATTTTTACGTCACGCTCCCCGATAGCGTCACGAAGTATGTCGAGTACAAATGAAATCTGCTGCTCGTCTTCGTGAACCTGACCTTTAGCATCGAAGGTTGCACAGCCGAAAAGGATAACATCGGTGATAATGTCAAAATCTTCGGCATGAATGGATTCTTCGGATTTTACATTGTTTGCGACAAGATAGGTTGTTACATGAAATTTTTCGGCGGGTTCTGCAAATAAACCAAGAGCGTTAAAAAAAGCCATGATAATTGAAAGCACAAGAGATATAATACGTTCGGCCATAAATAATTTCTCCTTTTATTTTTATGAATCTCTCGTCATGTTTTAGCCGTCTTTTTGGGTAAGCAGACGAGGGGGATATGCTGCGGTCTGAAAGAAAAACGAATTTATTCCTCAAATGTGCCGTTTTCAATTGCACAAATCTGGTCAACACGTCTTTGATGTCTGCCGCCTTCAAACTCGGTTTCAAGAAAAACGTCAACAAGTTCAATCGCAAGACCTGCCCCTACAACTCTGCCGCCCAAACAAAGAGCATTTGCGTCATTATGCAGACGGGTAAATTTTGCGCTGAAGTAATCGCTGCAGCAAGCGGCACGAATACCCTTGACTTTGTTTGCCGCCATTGAAATACCGATTCCCGTTCCGCAGCAGAGAATTGCCTTTTCGCTTTCACCGCTTACAACGCTTTGGCAGGTTTTGTAGGCAATTTTGGCATAATCAATTGATTCGGACGAATAAGTACCGAAGTCCTTATATTCGATTTTCTTTTCGTCAAGATGCTTCTTTATGGCTTCCTTGAGTTCAAATCCGCCGTGATCTGCTCCTAATGCTATCATAAAACAGTCTCTCCTTTAAAAATTATTATTTATTATTAAGTAAGCTCTGATTAAATCCAAATACTCAGGCGGTCATCGCCCGCAGGCACGCATGGCGTGCGGCAATTACGCGTGTTGGATTAATGTAAGCC
>CANQLQ010000094.1 GCA_947624755.1 uncultured Clostridia bacterium
AGCAAAACCAAGGATATTCCCTATATACTCCCGAACTTTAAAACAAATACTTTTGTTTCGTCATATAACCCTGCCGTTGAAATAGGCGGCGAGCCTGTGCTTATAGGCGAAAGAATCAACCCGACAGGTAAATCAAAATTCAAAACCGCCCTTCGTGAAAATAATATTGCCTATATTCTTTCGGAAGGTATCAGTCAGCAGGAAAAGGGCGTGCATATTCTTGACGTAAATGTCGGACTTCCCGAAATTGATGAATGTAAAATGATGCTCTCTGCCATAACGGAGCTTCAGAGCGTGCTTGATTTGCCGCTTGAGATAGATACCGTCAAAGCCGAAGCAATGGAAAAGGCGCTTCGTATTTATAACGGCAAACCGATGATTAATTCCGTCAATGCAAAAGAAGAAAGTATGAATACCGTTCTTCCTCTTGCGGCAAAATACGGCGGTGTTGTCGTTGCGCTTACGATTGACGAAAACGGCATACCCGAAACAGCCGAGGGCAGATTAGCCCTTGCAAAGCGCATTGTTGAAAGAGCAAAAGAATACGGCATAGACAAAAAGGATATAGTTGTTGACACTCTTGCCATGACAATTTCTTCCGATGACAACAGCGCAAGAATAACTCTTGATTCAATAAGACTTATCAAAGAAAAGCTTGGTGTAAAAACAGGACTTGGTGTTTCAAATATTTCTTTCGGACTTCCCGACAGGGACAGCGTAAACTCAATTTTTTTGTCTGTTGCTTTTGAGGCGGGACTTGACTGCGCAATTATGAATCCGTATTCGGTAAATATGATGAGAAGCTATCATTGTTTCCTTGCTTTAAACGGTCAGGATAAAGGCTGTGCAAAATATATTGACTTTGCGTCAAATGTTCAGACACAGACAATATCAAGGCCGCAGACGCCTGCCGTAAAGGAAAACGACGACGGCATGACACCGCTTTGCTTTGCGATCGTCAAAGGAATGAAACAGCAGGCTTTTCAAAATGCCGGGGAGCTTGCAAAAACCGAAGATTCAATGAAAATAATCAATGAATATATAATCCCTGCCCTTGATATTGTGGGTGACCGCTTTGAAAAGAAAACAATGTTTCTCCCCCAGCTTCTTATGAGCGCAGAAGCGGCAGGCTCTGCGTTTGACGCAGTTAAAGCATCGCTTACGTCGCAGACGACTAAAAAAGACAAGATAGTTCTTGCAACCGTAAAAGGTGATATTCACGATATCGGTAAAAATATTGTAAAAGTTCTTTTGCAAAATTACGGTTATGATGTAATTGACCTCGGAAAAGATGTTGCGCCCGAAAGGGTAGTTGAAGCCGCAAAAGAAAGCGGCGCAAAACTGGTTGGTCTGAGCGCTCTTATGACAACAACGGTTGAAAATATGAGGGAAACAATAACGCTTCTCAAAAAAGAGCTTCCCGAAGTAAAAACCGTTGTCGGCGGCGCAGTGCTTACTCAGGAATATGCCGATATGATAGGCGCAGGCCACTATTCAAAAGACGCAATGGATACGGTAAGGTTTGCCGAAAGCTTTTTCGGATAAAGGGTGTTTTTATGGACAGAAATGAATTGTTTCAATGGGTAAAGGAAAGGTTTGGTACAGAACCCGAATATCTTTGGGTAAAAGCGCCGAACTTTGCCGTACTCAGAAACAAAAATAAAAAATGGTATGCCGTTGTTATGGACGTTTCAAAAAGCAGGCTCGGATTTGAAGAAAACGAAATTATTGATATTCTCAACGTAAAATGCGATCCGCTTCTTATCGGTTCGTTAAGGCTTAAAAAGGGATTTTTCCCCGCTTATCATATGAACAAAGATAAATGGATTTCCGTTGCCCTTGACGAAACGGCTAACAGCGATGAAATAAAGGCGCTTGTTGAACTGAGCTTCACTCTTACAAATCAAAAGAAAAAATAAGATTTAAAACGATTGAAAATTTAATATTATTGTGATAACATAAAATTACTTGGTAATACCCTGATATTAAGTCCTTCCTGCAAACTAAAAGACGCTTTGCAAATGCGGTAATGTGTCGGAATTTGCTCGGCGGACAGAATAAGGATTTTGCGATGAAAAGATTAATCAGAACCTCGATATTATTATATATAGCTATACTTTGCGTTACGGCTTCCTGCGTCTGCACTTTTGCAATCGGCACAGATGATATTTCCGCCAAAATTTCGGATAACAACGGCGGTATTTTGTCAATATCTTACCGCGGAGACACCGCCTCATTTCCCAAAAATTCGCTTGAAGCGATACGCTCTGCCGAAAAATCAGGAGCCGATATGGTGAGCGTAAGCGTCGCAATGACAAAAGACGGAGTTATTGTACTTTCGGAAAACGAAGAAAACAACATCTCAAATCTCACTTTTGAAGAAGCCGAAAAGCTTTTTTTAAAGAATAATGACGGCAGTGTTTCAAAATATACCATAGTTTCGCTTGAAAAGGCGCTCAAAAGATTTATGCCAAAAGCCGTACTTGTGCTTGATAACGGCTGGGATATCAAAGATAAAATAGCGGCTCTTTGCAAAAAGTTGGATTCAACCGAAAGGGTAATTCTTCGCACCGACGCATCCGCAAAAGAAATTGCCGCTTGGAAACAAAACGGCGGCTCAATTCCCGTTATTGGTGTTTACAAGGGAAACATTGTTTTCAATGCTATTTCGCACATTTCACGACTTTCAAAGTGCGGTGAAAAAATGGTGCAGTACCAAAGCAAAAACTATTTCTGCGTATCTTTCAATAATTTCTCGGCAAAAAGATATTCTTCCGGTGATAACGCAAGAGCTGTTGTTTCGATGTATTCAAAAGACCTTTGCGGACAAAGAGAGGACAATGTAAGCGGCTGGGACGAAATGGCAGGACGCGGATTTTCGGTAATTGAAACCAATGATATTGAAGGACTGTGCAATTACATTAACAGCACGGAAAAAGAAAGTGATAATCTTCTTTCCCTTTATGAAAAGGCAAAGGCGGTCGATGCTTCGGCTTATTCGCCGGTGAGCGTTAAAAATCTTGAGACTGCTTTAAAAAACGCCGAAGAAGCGCTTTTTACAAAAAATACTTCTCTCGGAAAGCTCCAGTCCTCGTACAGTACCCTTACCGAAAGCCTTAACAATCTTACGGTTTTACAGCAGACCGATACACAAAGGGGCAGTCTTAACATAACGGCAGGAAAAATCGCATCGGTATTTATTTTCGGCGGACTTCTTCTTGCGGGAGAAATTTATCTTATTAAAATGCGAAAGAAAGAAAAATAAGACGTTAAAATTCAATTCCGGGAGTGAAAAATATGACGGTTAAAGAAAAATACAAAATTGAACGGGCGGAAACAGCCGAAAGTGTCGGTGTTTCATCAAAAGAAGTTCAAAGCTATATTGACAGTTGCCTTGAAAAGGGGAAGGAGCTTCATTCAATAATCGTTATCCGTCACGGCAAGGTGGCCTGTGAAGCTTATCGTGACCCTTACGGACCCGATATAAAGCACATGATGTACTCTGTTTCAAAAAGCGTTACCTCAACGGCAGTCGGTTTTGCAATTGAAGAAGGGTTAATTTCTCTTGACACAAAATTTGTTGATGTTTTTCCGCACCTTAGAAAAGAAAAAGAAGATCCCTATCTTGAAAAGCTGACGGTTAAAAATCTTCTTACCATGAGAAGCGGTCTTTCGGTTTCTGCGCTTATGGATCGTACAAAGGATTCATGGATTGACGATATAGTTGCAGGCAACTGGGCTTTTGAACCCGGCACAAAGTTTAATTATACCAACGAAAATATGTACCTGCTTTGTTGCATTATACATAAAAAAACCGGTATGAGCGTTGTTGATTATCTTACCCCGAGACTTTTTGAGCCGCTCGGTATTGAAAATGTCTTTTGGGAAACAGACCCGAGCGGAGTTGAAGCCGGCGGGTGGGGAATTATGCTAAGTCCTAATGATCTTGCGAATTTTATTTTATGCTACAAACAAAAAGGTGTTTTTGGCGGCAGACAGGTTATACCTGCAAGCTGGGCGGAAGAAGCGACAAAATATCAGTCCGACAATAGCGATAATATTTACCTTGACTCAAAGGCGGGCTACGGTTATTGCTTTTGGAGAAACGGCGGCTGTGAAAATTCATACCGTGCGGACGGAATGTTCTGTCAGTTCGCTATTGCTTTCGATGATTATGATGCCTGCGTTGTAATAAACGGCGGCGAAATTTTTGAACAGAGAATGAGAGACGTAATATGGGAGCATTTTCCGAAGGCATTTTGCGATGATGTGCCTGAAGAAGACGGTATTAAAATTTCAATTCCGGCATATGAAAAACTCTCTGCAAAGTCTCATTCCTCCATTGAAAAATATATTGAAAACAAGTCAATAATTTTTTCAAAGCCTAAGGTTCTCAATACTGTCGGTTTTCCTGTCAGCGTCCTTCCGCTTGCCACCGTTTTTATGTCGAGCGATAAGGCGGGAAATATTACCAATTTATCTTTTTCATTTAGAGAACATGAGCTTTCCTTTACCTGGACGGAAGGGGACAAGATAAATTCTGTTCGTGCCGGAATGGACGGCGAATACAGATATGACAAAATCACGCTTGGCAATATGCCGTTTCATACCTGTGCGACTGCGGCATGGAACAGTGAAACCGAGCTTGAAATTCATATAAGACCTTTAGAAGCCGTTGCCGAACGTATTCTTGTCTTTCGTTTTGACGGCGATAATGTTACGATGCTTCCGTCATCAATGCCTACATCCGGAACAATGGCCGAATGGCTTGTTGAACACTACAGCGAAAATATTGACAATGCTTTAATACATAATTTAATGAACGGCGCTGCCCCATACATTGCCTCAATGCTTGATATGAAGCATCACGGAAAAATCAGATAATTTAAAAAAGGAGAATACCTATGTTTTTTAAAATACTTTTTGCGCTTGTAGTGGCGCTTGAATTTGTAACCGTGCCGCTTTTCCTCAAATATTCGTGGCCCGATAAGACATTTAAGTCCCTTGGCTACAAAATGCTCAGCGCAACCTTGTTCCTCATTGCGGGACTTCTTGCGATGAAAATCAGTTCAAACTCAACACCTTACGTTTCGCTTGTGATGTGGGGTTTGTTCTTCGGTTGGCTCGGAGATTTGTTCCTTGGATATCCGACAAAAAAAATTGTGATTTTCGGTCTTGGACTTTTTGCTTTTCTCGGCGGACATATTTTCTATATCGCCGCTTTCCAAAAAGCAATATATGTAAGATATCCGCAAGCTCCGGCATTTGCCTGGTATGAAATTCTTTGTGTTCTTGCTCTTGTGGGACTTGTTGTGCTTTACGCACTTAAAAAGAAAATTGAAATTAAAAATATTATGGCGGTTCCCGTTGTGATGTACGCGGTAACAATAAGTTTGATGCTTGTTAAAGCGTTTCGTTTTTGCTTCGGCGAATGGCTTTACGGAATGCATGACCATATAGCTGCTTTATTTATAACGGTTGCGCTCGGTGCGGTTTTGTTTGTGCTTTCCGACGGCAGTCTCGGAATTTTGCTTTTTGCAGGTCAGGAAAAGAACAGGCCGCTGAAGTTTTTCAATATCGGCACATATTTTGCGGCTCAAATTCTCTTAGCTTCAAGTATATTTATAATTTATACACCGGTTCTTCCGACTTAAATGAATAAAAAAGGTCTGCCGATAAAAAATAATGTAACAAATGTTAAAAAAGCTCTTGACAATTATCGGCAGACTTAGTATAATACTAACTGTTCTTTGGAGAACACAGCAGAGACTGAACAATGTAGCGGAATAGTGTAATGGTAGCACCACAGTCTCTGAATCTGTTTGTCTAGGTTCGAATCCTGGTTCCGCTGCCAATGGCACTTGCAATAGCAAGTGCTTTTTTCATAAAATAAAGGAAGATGAAAAATGCTTAAAAAAATTGTAGACGGAATTTTTGCGGGTATACTTGTTTCGATAGGAGGTATGGTTTACCTTTCCTGCGACAACAAATATGTCGGAGCGGTACTTTTTTCAATTGCTCTTCTTTTTATTTGTCTCAAAGGCTATTCGCTTTATACAGGTAAGATATGTTATATACCCGAAAAGCACAATAAAGAGGCATTTTCTGTTCTTCTTCTCGCTCTTCTCGGAAATTTTCTTGCAACAGTCATTTGCGGTTATGCGCTCAGATACGCCGCTCCCTCAATTGCACAGACTGCGCTTTCAATGTGCGAAACCAAGCTTACACAGGAATTTTTTCAAACTTTTTTAAGGGCGGTTTTCTGCGGCATACTTATTTACCTTGCCGTTGATATATATAAAAATTCAAAAAATCCCATAGGAATTTTCTTTGCGATTCCCGTTTTCATTCTCAGCGGATATGAACATTCAATTGCCGATATGTTCTATTTTGCCGCTTCGGGCATTGTTTCTTTAAGGGCTTTCGGCTTTATTTGGACTGTTATTTTGGGCAATTCAATAGGCGGAATGTTGTTTCCGGTTTTGGAAATGATTTCGGGAAAAGAAAAGGCTAATTGTGAGGCTTTAAACCAATCGGATTTTCCTAACTTTAAAAACTAACAATATTTGAAGGAGATTTAAAATGATTTGTGACAATATTCTTCAGGCAATAGGACATACGCCCATAATAAGACTTAACCGTATGGTTAAGCCGGGAAGTGCGCAGGTGCTTGTAAAGTTTGAGGGCCTTAATGTCGGAGGTTCAATTAAAACAAGAACAGCTTACAATATGATCAAAGAAGCTGAAAAGGAAGGGCTTATAAACAAAGATACAATAATTGTTGAGCCAACAAGCGGCAACCAGGGTATCGGTCTTGCCCTTGTCGGCGCGGTAAGAGGTTACAGAACAATTATCGTTATGCCCGACTCGGTAAGCGAAGAGAGAAGAAAGCTTGTGCGTCACTACGGTGCGCAGGTTAAGCTTATTCACGACGCAGGCGATATCGGTGAATGTATTGACGAATGTCTCAAGACTGCGCTTCGTATGGCGGAGAAGAACCCCAATGTGTTTGTTCCTCAGCAGTTTTCAAATAAAAACAATGTTCTTGCACATAAAAAACATACCGCTCTTGAAATTATGGAGCAGGTTGCAGGTCATATAGACGGTTTCTGTTCGGGTATCGGCACGGGCGGAACAATAACAGGTATCGGTGAAGTGCTCAAGGCGCAGTATCCGGAAATGGAAATTTGGGCAGTTGAGCCTGAAAATGCCGCAATTCTTGCCGGCGGCACTATTGGAACTCATCTTCAAATGGGTATCGGTGACGGCATTATTCCTGAAATCCTTAATCAGAAAATTTATGACGAGATCTACATAGTAACCGATGGTGAAGCTCTTGAAACTTCAAAACGGCTTGCCCGTGAAGAAGGTATTCTTTGCGGAATTTCAAGCGGCACAAATGTGGCGGCGGCGATCAAGCTTGCCGAAAAGCTCGGAGAAGGCAAAACGGTTGTAACTGTTCTTCCCGACACGGCGGAAAGATATTTTTCAACTCCGCTTTTTCAGGAATAAGATATAACGGTTAAATTTAATAAAGCTAAGTAACATGGGGCTGTCGATAAACTGTTTTGTGATAAAAGTTTTCGCCCGCCTTTTTCAAAAGGTAATTCCCCTGTCAGGGGAAATGTCTGCGAAGCAGACAAAAGGGT
>CANQLQ010000095.1 GCA_947624755.1 uncultured Clostridia bacterium
AATCTGACGAAAAATTCGGCGGCGCAATCTGCACGTTCGATTTAATCAGCGCTTCCTTAAATATGTGAATTGTTTATTTAGTTTTTACTTCTTCTTTCTTTTCTTTCTTTTTACTGAAAAGGATTTTGTCAACCGGGAAGTAAAGCAAGAACTGAATTGCACCGCAAATCATGCCTGAAAGGGCAAGTGAAGGGCCTTCAAGATTGTGATTGCAGAAGAATGTGATAAGCGTCGGTGAAAGCCATGCCGAGAAGCAGATAAGAGCGATTGTGAAAATAATGTAGATGGGAAGAGTAATTGCAACATTTGCATCGGAATTGAAGGTCTTATCTCTGTTAATGAAGAAAGAGACGATCTGAGCGAGAATATTACTTGCGTTTGCGGCAATGAAAACGCCGAGACCTGCGGCGATGATGCCTGTTGCCGGGTCGGGAGCTTCGTTTTCAAAAATCCAGAACTTATAAGCCTGATGTAAAAAGTCATCACTCATGGGAAGCTTTATAATGTAAGGTAAGAAAGTCTGGATAACGAAAGCAGCAAGACTTACTACGATAAATTTTACGAACTGCCATAAGGTTTCTATACCTTTGCCCTTTGAAGCGGCAGCGTTGTCGATGTCGGATAATTTTGCCATTTTTACACCTCAAATAACTAACTTTCTTCTTATTATATATTATTTCAGCCTAATCTTCAAGGCGAGAAACAGAAAAAAATTACGTTTGATTTTGTATAATATTCACAATAAGATGTTTATTCGCAATTGACAAAGGGGGGATAAATATAATAATATAGGTTTAGGAACCGCTAAAGGAGGTAAACGAAAATGAAGCTGCTTGTTGTTATTGATATGCAGAACGATTTTATTGACGGAGTGCTCGGAACAAAGCAAGCTGTCGCTATTGTCAGCGAAGTAAAGAAAAAAATTGAGCTTTACCGCAAAAACGGCGATATGGTTGTATTTACAAGAGACACTCACGGCAAAGGCTATCTGAACACGCAGGAGGGAAGAAACCTTCCCGTTTTACACTGCGTAAAAGAAAGCGAAGGCTGGCAGATTTCCGAGAAGCTTGATGTTTCTGACAGCAAAGTTTTTGACAAGCCTTCTTTCGCAAGTGTTGAGCTTGCGAAATATATAGAAACTCTCGAAGATATAGAAGAAATTGAGCTTGTAGGACTTTGCACGGATATATGTGTAATTTCAAATGCAATGATAATAAAGGCATATTGTCCGGAAGTTACGGTTACGGTTGATTCTTCGTGCTGTGCCGGAGTTACACCGGAAAGTCACGCAGTCGCACTTGAAGCGATGAAAATGTGCCAGATAAAAATTAAGTAATCACTAATTAATACAAGCCGCCATCATCGACGAGAAATTATTACGTCAGTTCGATCAAAGATACCCGTTAATACACAAAGTATTGCCTTAGATTTTTGGAACATAAAAAAGAAACTTCCAAATTATTGACAAAGTGTTTTCGCGGCGTAAATATATAATTTTATATAATTCCTATCCCGCGTAATTGCCGCACGCCATGCGTACCCGCGTAACTCCCGTGGGCGATGCCCACCGCGTAATTCGTGCAGGCGATGCCTGACCCCTCCGTCACACTGCGTGTGCCACCTCCCCTTTCAGGGGAGGCAAAATTGCTTAATCGAAAATTACGAAAATAGGTTCAGCACTAAGCCGTGCCGTGGGGTAAGTAGTAAAGGCTTATATCAATCCAACCCACGTAATTGCCGCACGCCATGCGTGCCCGTGTAACTCCTGCGGGCGATGCCTGTCACGCCATGCGTGCTGAGCGTTAGATTTAATCAGCGATTCCTTATATAATATCATACATAAAATAAAAAAATTGAAAAAGGGGCTGCCGCATTAAAACAACCCCTTTTAAATAATATAGAAATATAGAACACCCTCTTAATGCAGGGTGTTCTATATCGAAATTTTTAAATTAAGCTTAAGCAACAACTGCAGCTTCTGTAGTTTCATCCTCAGTCTTCCAACCGGTATCATTTCCGTGACGGATAGCAGCAACGAAGTCCTTAATCTTTTGAACGATGCTCTGAATGAAAGCAACAAGTTTGTTGAGAATATCCATTACATTTTCTCCTTTCATAAAGAATTGCCTTTAAAGCTGATTAGATTATATCACCATTGAAAGTGAAATTCAATATGTTTAAAGAAAATTTATATTTTTTTCACAATCATCATTTGAACTCATTATTATGATTTTATTGTGCAAATGTAACGGTCTGTCCCGCAGAGGAGAGCTTTGTGCTGCCCGGAGCAATAATTCCGAAATAACTCTTGCCCGCATTGACTTTGACGTCTTTGCCGTTTTTGTCTTTGATTTTAATCGAAGATTTTTCGTCCTTTTTGCTCCATGTGATTTCTGTCACTGCATTTGCGGAAATGTAATAACCGTCTCCGCCCTTCCAGTCGATTTTAACAAGCGGACCGCCTTCATAAAGAGAAACATCGGTCTGAAGAACAAAAACATTTGTATAGGCAAGCTGTTCGCCCGACTTGCTGTCCATATGCTTTGATCCGCAATGCTGTTTGAGGTATACCTTCTTTTCGGCATCATAGGTGAAGGTGCTGTAATAAGAGTTTGAGAAGTTCAGGGTAACCTTGTCACAAGCGGTTTTTGAAGGAGCTTTGATTTTACCCGGTTCTGTGAATGAGAAAATATATCTGTCTTTTCCGTCAAGGTAATCTGATCTTACGTTGTTCTTTTCGAGAAGCTCGGGAATGTTTGCACCTTTGACGTAAGCGGTGTGCTCTTTTGAGTATCTGCCAAGACGGGCGGGATCTCTTCCAAAGACAAGAGTATCATAGTTTTCTGCACCGTTAAAATAGTCAATTCCGATTCTTTTAAGCGTCGGTGTTGCAAGAGTAGTATTACTGCCGAAGCAGAAATAAACCGCGTCAAGACCCTGAGCGAGAATTGGATAATAATAACGGCAGCTTCTTACCGAGCAGACATCGGGAACTTTTGTATAGTCGCCGTAAACTGCCATCATTCTTGTTATGCCGCCTTCAACGAGACATTCAAACATAAGGTCAGCGTTTGAAATTCCGTATTGAGGAAGAGAAGCTTTGATATTGTTTATCATAATTGCAACCGGACGTTTGCCTTTTGCCTCGTCCGACAAGTCGTCAATACCTGTCAGGCGGTTAAAGTCGGTAGGTTCAACATATTTGGTTGTTTGCGCTTTTGGAACTGTCGTTTCTTCCGGGGCAGGCTCTTTTTTTGAACAGCCCGAAAAAACCGCAAAAACAAGAAGTACGGTCAAAGAAAATGAAATAATTCTTTTTAAATTGCTTTTCATGATATCGCCTTGCGATGCGGACATATCAGCGCTGAAGCTTGTCTGCAACGCTTCCTTTCTTATGGTTACAGATAAAAACCATCATTAATCTATATAACTATAACAAATTTAGACAATTTTTTCAATAAAAATATGGTATTTTTTTATACAAATATTAGCCTTACGAATTGTATAATTGTACAAAAAATGATATAATATACACAAAACAGGAGGACGAAAAAATGGAATTTTCAAAACTTATCAATATGCGTGAAAGCTGCAGAAACTATGACAGCGGAAAAAAGGTTGATACCGAACTTTTAAAAAAATGCGTTGAAATGGCCTGCCTTGCGCCCTCGGCCTGTAACTCTCAGCCGTGGAGATATGTTATTATAAACAATGAAGAGCTCTGCGCAAAAATTGCAAAGGGTGTTCAGGATAACGGCTTTAACTCTTTTGCAAGCGGCGCGCCGGCTTTTATTGTTGTTTATGGCGAAGATGCAAAAATGGCAAAGAAGTTTGACGGACTGATTGCCGACAACAACTCTTTCAGAGACAACGACTTGGGTATCGGTATTGCATATCTTACCCTTGCGGCAAGCGATAACGGACTTTCTACCTGCATTATGGGCTGGAGAAATGACAGCAAAATTAACGAAGCTCTCGGTCAGCCGCTCGACAGAAAGGTTCACTGCGTAATTGCAGTTGGATACTCATTAGATGAAGCGCCGAGAAAAAAGAAAAGAAAATCGTTTGAGGAACTTGTCACCGTGTTTGAATAATTATGTAAAGACCGTGACTAAGCAAAAAAGAGAGTAAATGAGGGGACTGTCTTTAAGCGCGGCAGTCCCGTTATGATTATTTTCGGCTTATGGCCGTTTAAAATTAACAGATTTTGAAAAAATGCAAAAATTATGTTGACAATTGTTTTGGTTTAGGATATAATAACAAAGCTGTAAACAGTTTGCTGCTATGGCGCAGTCGGTAGCGCGCATCCTTGGTAAGGATGAGGTCACCGGTTCAAATCCGGTTAGCAGCTCCAATACCCCGAAGGTTTTTGCTTTCGGGGTGTTTTTTATCGGTAAGGCAATGTCGTAAAGCGGCAGTATGCTTAGAGGGCGCAATTATTATTCTTGTCGGTACGGTTAAAATGAGTGACCGAGTTGTCAAGGAAATTATGGGATTGTAAATTTTTTACTTGACAAATAATTGTATGATAATTATAATCTAATTATGGAAACACTAAAATTTGAATGGGATGAAAATAAAAATTCCATTAACAAAAAGAAACATAATATCTCGTTTGATGAAGCGAAAACAGTGTTTTTTGATGAAAATGCATTGTTGATTGATGACCCTGAGCATTCCGAAACAGAGGAGAGATTTATCATTCTCGGAAACAGTTTTTCTGCAAATCTGCTTGTGGTTTGTCATTGCTATCGTCAATCAGAAACCGTAATTCGCATTATTTCCGCAAGGAAAGCGACAAAGAACGAAGCTGCACAGTATTATGAATTTAAGTGAAAGGGTGAACATAATGAGAGAAGAATATGATTTTGCAAACGCAAAGAAAAATCCGTATGTGAAAAAACTTAAAAAACAGATTACAATAAATATTGACAGCAATACAATTGATTATTTCAAAGAGCAGTCATCTGAATCCGGAATACCATATCAAACCTTAATCAATCTGTATTTAACAGACTGTGCCTCTAAGCATAGGAAACTTAATGTTTCTTGGGAGTAAGGGGATAAAAACTGAAATATTAATCAGAGCTTTCTTAACTCTCGTTTGTTTTAATAACAAATTTTGAATTTGCAATGGAAAGATTAAATTTGACCAAATTAGACAAAAAATCCCCTTTTTTTATCCGAAAATTCTGTTTGAGAAACTTTTCGCACCTCTAAAACAGCTTTTTAGACCTTTTTGGAAAAAATGTCAAAAATTTTAGAATTTATATTGACAAAACAGAATCCATGTATTAAAATTAATTTAATTTAGAAAATACGGAGGAATGAATTAATGAAAAACGCAAAAAGAATTTTCAGTGTACTGCTCGTGATGCTGATGCTGCTAAGCTCGGCGCCGCTTAGCGGATTTATCGTTCCGAAGGCAAGCGCGGCATCTTATGGAGGTACTTGCGGAGAAAGTGCCTACTGGTCGTTTGACAGCAAAACCGGTGCGCTTGAAATCACCGGCAGTGGGGAGATGGAAGATTATTATTATGATGATGATTATTATGCCCCGTGGTCTAGCTACATCGGTTCAATTAAAACTGTAACAATTGAAAATAACATAACAAGTATTGGTGATTATGCATTTGAAGATTGCGGAAATCTTAAAAGCGTAACAATTCCCAACAGCGTAACAAGTATTGGCTATGAAGCATTTTGCGGTTGTGACAGCCTCGAAAGCATAACAATTCCGGACAGTGTAACAAGTATTGGTGGTGGTGCATTTGACGATACAAAATATTATAATAACGAAGATAATTGGACAGACGAAGTTTTGTATATAGGCAAATATTTGATAAAGGCACAAGACTCGTTTTCAGGTGATTATAATGTTAGCGAAGGCACAAAGCTTATTGCTGACAATGCATTTTTTGATTGCGAAAGCCTTGAAAGCATAACAATTCCCAACAGCGTAACAAGTATTGGTAATCTTGCATTTTACGATTGCTATAGCCTTGAAAGCATAACCGTTGATGAGGATAACGATTATTATTCAAGTGATTCATATGGAGTTTTATATAATAAAGATAAAACAACGCTTATACAATATCCGATTGGAAACACAAGAACTTCATTTGATATTCCCGACAGCGTAACAAGTATTGGTTATAGGGCATTTGACGAATGTTATAGCCTTGAAAGCATAGAAATCGGAAGCAGCGTAACAAGTATTGGTGAGGGTGCATTTTGGAGTTGCGAAAGCCTTGAAAGCATAACAATTCCCAACAGCGTAACAAGTATTGGTGGTGGTGCATTTAACTTGTGCATAAGCCTTGAAAGCATAACAATCCTCAACCCCAAATGTGAAATTTATGATTCAGAATATACCTTTCCGGAAGAAACTGTAATTCACGGCTATTCAGGCTCAATGGCACAGAAGTATGCTGAAAATTATAATAGAACCTTTGTATCAATTGACTACATAAACGTAAACGGTCAATGCGGAGAAAATGCCTACTGGTCGTTTGACGGCGAGACCGGCAAACTTGAAATTACCGGTAGCGGAAAAATGTATGATTATAATAATGGGGAGTTTGTTGCTCCGTGGTATAACTACACCGATTCAATTAAAACTGTAACAATTGAAAGCGGCATAACAAGTATTGGTGATTATGCATTTTACTATTACGAAAACCTTGAAAGCATAACAATTCCCGACAGTGTAACAAGTATTGGTGAGGGTGCATTTGGATCTTGCGACAGCCTTGAAAGCGTAACAATTCCCGACAGTGTAACAAATATTGGCTATGAAGCATTTATATATTGCTATAGCCTTGAAAGCATAACAGTTGATGATAAGAATGATTATTATTCAAGTGATACATATGGAGTTTTATATAATAAAGATAAAACAACCCTTATACAATATCCAATTGGAAACACAAGAATTTCATTTGATATTCCGAACAGCGTAACAAGTATTGGTGGGGGTGCATTTGAAGGTTGCAGTAGCCTTGAAAGCATAAAAATTCCGGACAGCGTAACAAGTATTGGCGATTATGCATTTTACTATTGCGATAGACTAAAAAGCGTAACAATACCTGATAGCGTTACAAGTATTGGACGGTATGCATTTTTCTGGTGCAATAGCCTTGAAAGCGTAGAAATCGGAAGTGGCGTAACAAGTATTGTTGGTAGTGTATTTGGGGGTTGCCATAGCCTTGAAAGCGTAACAATTCCAGACAGCATAACAAGTATTGGTAATGGTGCATTTGGTGATTGCGATAGCCTTGAAAGCATAACAATTCCAAACAGCGTAACAAGTATTGGTGATTGGGCATTTTCCGAATGCCATAGCCTTGAAAGTATAACAATCCTCAACCCCGAATGTGAAATTTATAATTCGTCAGACACCCTCCCATACGGAACCGTAATTCACGGTTATTCAAACTCGACAGCGCAGAAGTATGCCGAAAAATACGGCAGACGATTCGTTGTAATAGATTCCGGCGTCGAACATACTCACACCCCCGACGCCGGAACGGTAACCAAAGCCGCAACCTGTACAGAACCCGGCACAAGAACATTCAAATGCAC
>CANQLQ010000096.1 GCA_947624755.1 uncultured Clostridia bacterium
TTTGAAGCGGCAATCGCTTTACCGTTACTGTCGGTTACATTTACTGTCGGCTTAATTGCTTTGCCTGTGTATGTGGCGCTTGTCGCTGAAAGCTTGATTGTTTTCGGGTAGTAAACTGTTGCAGCTGTCTTTGTCGCCTTGCAGACCGAGCAGGTCGGAACTATTTTGCCGTTCTTTGTAAGCGTTGCTTTGGTTACAACATTTTTGTATGTATGCGCTTTCTTTGCAACTGTTTTCTGAGCCGTGAGAACAGTTCCGCAGACCGAGCATTTTGAACCATCCGTCAGTCCTGTTTTGGTGCAGGTTGCGGCTTTGCCTTTTACAACAACAGACTTGTGGCCTGCCGCAGGTATTGTTTCTGTATTTATTATTTCACCGCAACGTGAACATTTGTATGTTCTTGTGCCGGCTGCTGTGCAGGTTGCGGCTTTGGTTACAGTACCATTATCTTTCGAGTGGCCAAGAGGTTCAACAATATCTGCTGTATATGTATTTTTACATTCTGAGCAAGTATATGTTGTATAGCCTTGTTGTGTGCAGGCTGCCGGTGTTACAGTTTTAACATAATTATGTTCTTTTGCCGAAATTGTTTCGGTATTCATTTTTTCGCCGCAGACTGTACATTCTGTGTGCTTTGTACCGCCCTTTGCGCAGTCGTATCCATCGTCAATAATCCATTCGCTTTCGGTGTGCGGAAGTTTATCGATTGTTTTTGTTTCTCTCGAAAGCTCTGCTTGACATACTGAGCAGTAAACTACTTCTTCATATGAACCGTCTTTTGTGCATGTTGCTTCAACAACATTTTCTCTTGCAATTTCGCCCGGTGTATGATCAAGCTTTGAACCCTCGTCAGCAATTGTATCTTTTGCGTCGTGACATACATCACAAACCGCTGTCTTTGTGCCGTCTTCTGTACAAGTTGCATTTCCGTCAGATACATAATTTGTATATTTATGTTCTGCTGTTAAATGCGAACCTTCGTCAGCAATTGTCTCTGTTGCTACTTTACATACGTCACAAACTGCTGTCTTTGTGCCGTCTTCTATGCAAGTTGCGTCATTATTCGAGGTATAAGTTGTGAAGGTGTGCGGAAGTTTGTCGATTGTATAGGTTACTCTGCTGATTTCTTCTTCGCATACATCACAGTACACTACCATGTCATAGCTGCCTGTAGCCGAGCAGGTTGCGGCTATTTCATTTTCTTTTACTGCTTCTCTCGGTGTGTGAGTATGTTCGACGCCGGAGTCTATTACAACGAATTGTCTGCCGTATTTATCGGCATATTTCTGTGCTGTTGAGTTTACATAGCCGTGAATTACAGTTTCTTCTGGGAAGGTATATTCTGTATCACCAATTTCACATTCGGGGTTGAGGATTGTTATACTTTCAAGGCTATCACATCCACTAAATGCATAATAATCAATACTTGTTACGCTGTTGGGAATTGTTACGCTTTCAAGGCTATAGCAATTTTCAAATGCTTCATAGCCTATACTTGTTACGCTGTTTCCGATTTCTATGCTTTCAAGGCTGTCGCAACCTTCAAATGCATAATCACCAATACTTGTTACGCTGTCCGGTATTGTTATGCTTTTTAGTCTATCGCAATAGTAAAATGCATAATCGCCAATACTTGTTACGCTATCAGGAATTGTTATGCTTTCAAGGCTGTCGCAATTATAAAATGCCCCATCACCAATACTTGTTACACTGTCAGGAATATCAAATGAAGTTCTTGTGTTTCCAATTGGATATTGTACAAGGGTTGTTTTATCTTTATTATATAAAACTCCGTATGAATCACTTGAATAATAATCATTCTTATCATCAACTGTTATGCTTTCAAGTCTATTGCAATACCAAAATGCAGAATCACCAATACTTGTTACGCTGTCGGGAATTGTTATGCTTTTTAGTCTATCGCAATCGGAAAATGCAGAATCGCCAATACTTGTTACGCCGCTTCCGATTTCTATGCTTTTTAGTCTATAGCAATCGGAAAATGCAGAATCGCCAATACTTGTTACGCTGTTTGGAATTGTTATGTTTTTTATTCTATAGCAATAGTAAAATGCATCATCACCAATACTTATTACGCTGTTTGGAATTGTTATGCTTTTAAGACCACAATCTAAAAATGCATATCGACCAATACTTGTTACGCCGTTTTCAATTGTTACAGTTTTAATTGAATTACGATATTGATACCAAGGAGCATCTTCATAAGAATAATCATACATATCCCCACTGCCGGCAATTTTAAGCTCACCTGTAACGCTGTCGAACAACCACTTAAGATTATCTCCTTCTGCTCCGCAAGTACCCTCATAAACCGGATCATCACCGATATCGGTATCAGTGCGTGTGTCATCAGTATCGGTTCTCGAATCAAGCTCTGTTCTTACATCTGAAGCTTCGTTAGAAGCAAGAAGGTTATCAATTTCGTTAAATTCATCAATTGCAAATGAAAGAATACCCATACCCGAAACAGATGTGCTGCTAACAAGCATGATAAGAGCAAGGATAACAGATAATGTTTTTGTAATTCTTTTTTTCAAAATTTTACCTCCTAAAAAGTTTTAGTTGATGGAACGTTCCTAAAAAATATATATATAAACTCTCAAAATGAGAGATTGCCTTTTCTGCAATTTAGTATTAAGGAAGCTTTGAAATATATTAAACGAAGATGACACGCAAAAGCTATAACAAAGAGAGATCCGTAGGATAAATTTTAGATTTAAAAGCATTTTAGCCAAAAATAAGAGTTATAATTTATAATATCTTTATTCTTACTTGCAATCATCATATGGATTATAATAAAGTATCGGATATCTCACAACCTGCCATTGATATTAAAAGAAACATTATAGGAGTAGTAATCGGCTGTGAAATATTTACAACAGATTGACACGCATAGACTATAACAGAAGCCGCGGCCGCCCCACATAAGACAGATTTTTTTCTTTTTTCTAAGAGCTTTTTGATTGAAAAGACAAGAATTGAAATGTACGACACAAGTCCAAAAACACCCATTGTAAGAAGATATTGAATAAACTCGTTATGGGTATTATCAGTGTAAAAGCCTGAACTTAGCATATCGGTCTTAAAATATTTTGCAATAAGAATAACAACCGAATCCTCGCCATATCCAAAAATCTTATTAACAAAAGGCATCTCTTTAAATGATGAAAGAGAAAGTCTCCAAACAAGACCTCTTTCCGAACCCCAGTCATCATTAAAACGCAAATAGTTTTTAAGGAAGCCTAAGTCAGATTCTTTATCAAATAAAGTGAAATAAATAATCAAAATAAGTACTGAGGTTACGACTAATACAGTAACAATAACATATATTTTTCTTAGTCTTTTTAAGCTTATTTCAGATAAATTGATCCTTTTTAAAAAGATAGCCGTCAATGCAAAAATAAATGCCGGTATAATTGAATATACACTTGTAATTGCCCTTGTAAGCATTGAAAGTGAATCCGCCTTATCCGCTGATGAATAAACCCTGCCAAAAATAAAAGCCAATGCACCAAAAGCAGAAAGTATGCAGAAAAAGTTAGTTAAAGCTCTGTTATTATTCATAGACAAAAGCAAAACTATCCATAACATAGCAATTACTGCAAGATATGCGCTATCGCTATTTGCAACAAAAACACCTATAAATCCGAAAAGAACCGAAATTATATAAACAGGTAAATATTTTGTGTTTTTTGAAAAACATAAAATATAAACCGCTATAGGCAAACATAAAGAAATAAAACTTGCAAATACATTAATATTACCAATTGTTGATAAAAAAATCATTGACTTATTTGAGGCTATTCCATTTCTTAGATTAAAAATATCAAAGCCAAAAAATTGTAAAACAGAAAGCAAAACAACTAAAATTGAAGAACATTCAAATGCAACAAAAGTTTTTTCACTAAGTATATAGTATTTTGTCACAAAGAAATATGTAAGCATTATTGCCAAAATAAAATCAAATCCCATATACCTGCCCGAATATCCGCAAAATGCTGAAATCGGATATGGTGAAAAGATCATTGCAAAAATGCCTGAAATCAAAAAAACTACAAATGATATTGTTAGTTTATCGCAGCTTTTTATATATGTAACAAAACCGGTTTTCTGTTTGCTTTTCTTCCTTGCTAACCTGTTTTTGTTTTGAACGGGTTCAGCAAAGATAAGACATATAATAGTACCTAAAACCGACGTAACTAAATAAAAGCTAAACTTTGAAATTGTAATATTGTGATATTTATTTGTGATAAATAAAGGGAAAGCAAACATGAAAAATAACAATATAATATTTGCAATTTTATTATTTCTCGTTGCAATATCCTTGCTTTTCATAAGTTTTTATCCCATTAAATATTTAAAAAAGTTTTATATGAGAACCTGCCAATTGTTAAAAAGCAGTAATCGTCTTAAAAGAATCCTTTATAAAACAATATCATTCCTAAATATCAAATATTATAACACACTTTAAATCAAATTTCTACAAAAATTCTCGAAAGGTGATTTTAAAATAACGAAAAATTAAGCTTTTTATCATTATTAAAATAATACAGACATACCTTTTATAGAATAATATCATACTTGATGTTATTTGTCAATATTGATTTTAAAAATCATTAATAAAAATTCGCATACTTGATAAAATATATCAAGAATTGTTTTGGTGGTGCAATTATGATTAATTTTAAGACTATTGGTCAAAGGATTAAAATTGAAAGAAAACAAAACGGGTTGACACAAGAAAAATTAGCTGAAATGTTAAAAATATCCACGGAACATTTAAGCAGAATAGAATCAGGCTCATATAGACCAAGTTTGAGCTTAATAGAAAACATGAGCGAAATTTTCAAAATAAGCGAATCCGAAATAATGTTTGGAAAAGAATCTGAGTTTACTGCCAACAAATCACTTGCTGAAAGAATAGAAAATCTGACAGATGATAAAAAACAAGCTATAATGATAATAATTGATTTAATCTCAAAATAATGCCCGGCGATTAATTAAGGAATCTCTGATTAAATCTAATGCTCAGGCGGACATAGTCCGCAGGAATTACGCGGGTACGCATGGCGTGCGGCAATTACGCGGCGGGCATCGCCCGCACGAGTTACGCGGGATAGAAATTATATAAAATTATATTTTACGCCGCGAAAAAACTTTGTTACTATTTGAAAGTATCATAAAATCTAAGGGAATACTTTGTGTATTAACGAGAATTTTGGCAAATTATTACAGAATATTTGCAAGTAAGATAAGTTATTAAGCCTTATGCGTGATCTAATCAGATTTACAACCCGGCTTGGATATACGAAATTATTTCTTTCGCCGCTTTCCACTTCCGATGCGAAAAGCTCTCACCGCTTGGTGTTTCCTTTTTAATAAGAATTATTATAATGCGGCTTAGTTAAAAAATGACCTACCCTTCGATGATGAAAGGCAGGTCCTTATGTTATTCAAATTTAAAAGTGTTAAATGTTCAAACACTTACTGTTTAAAAAGCTTTTTGTCAAGACCGTTTCTTTTGAGAGCCGCCGTAAGAAGCAAGCCCAAAGTATACAAAACTCCCAACTCTCCGAGAGCTACAAGTCCCGCCTGTAAAAGGAAACTTGTAAAATGGAACGATCCTTCAATAAAGAATATCTCTATTTCAAGTCCGATAATAATTCCGTTGAAAATCGCCGGCATAAGAGCCGAAAGAAGCGGAAGCTTTTTAAGGCATATATTTCTTGTAAAATACATACACAAAGCCGCAAGCAGCGTGGCAATGCTTCCCATAATCATATCAACCGGAAGAGCAGATATACTGACCAGATTAGCAATTACGCACCCTATCGTAAGACCGGGTATTGCCGCCGGTGTAAATACGGCAAGCATGGTAAGCGCTTCGCTTACCCTAAACTGAACCGCCATGGACGTTGTTCCGGGAAAAAGCAGTTCCTGTCCGTAAGTTAGGGCAACATAAAGCGCTGCAATAAGCGCACTCTGAACAAGATAGATGATTTTTTTGTTATTTTTCATTTTTAAGCTCCTTTAGTTTTGTTTTAGGTCAGGAAGGTTTCGAACTGACCTTATTCTCTATATAAACACCTTTAGGAAGCATTGATTAAGTCAGTGCTTCCCTAAGTGTAAAGCGCAGAATAAATACGCTGATAAATCGCTAAAACATCTTATGCGGCAAGGCTTGCCGATGCATTTTCTATTGTTCCGATAGTAGCATTAAAAGCTTCAAGAGGATTATATTCCATCATCATATGACCGCCCTTTTCACAATTATAGACGGTAAGATTTTTTGGAGAGGAATCAATAAGCTTATCTATGCTTTCTTTTGAAGCGACAAGATCGTTTGACGCCGTAACAATTACGATGGGAATTTCAAGATTTCCGAACGCCTCATAATCTGTGCCTTTTGCATGAGAGGACATAATCGCAATTGAAGAGCCTGTGGATTTAATTTTGAGAGGATCTGAAATTCTTGAAACATCATAATTCTTTGCATACCCGGCATCACTGAATGAATAAGCTACAAGCATTTCAATAGCGGCATCAATACGTGAACCAAGTCGAATAACAAGCTCAAACATGGTTCTGACAAAAAAGCTTTTCATAAGCTTACTCATAAAAGGTGTTGGTTCAACCGAAGTTTGAGGAGCGAAAAGAACAAGCCCAGTAACAAGATCGGGGTTTTCAATTGCAACATTTGCCGCAACTCCTCCGCCCATTGAATGACCGCCTGCTATCCATTTGCCGCCAAGCTCTTTCATAAGGTCGGCAACTATTTCTTCGCGGTCGAGAAGGTTCATTTTAAGCGTTTCTCTTGTTGAATAGCCAAAATTCGGAAGGTCAACGAGAACAACCTTGTACCCTGCATTCATATATTCACCTGCAATACCCTCAAAAGATACGGTCGAAAGACCGAAGCCGTGAAGAAGCATAATTTGATTTTTAATTTCACCGTTGGGAGTAAAGGTTCTGTAATGAATGTTATAATCGGCGTCAGTGAAAAAAGAACTGTTGTCAAAGGGAAGCGTTTCTTCATCTCCTGCGGCAAAAGCGAAAGCCGAAAAAGAAAAAACAAGTGCGAGCGAAAGAATAAGAGCGATAATTTTTTTCATATCATTTCCTCCGTTTTTATAATTCTTTTAAAATTTGTTTACACTAAAAAGACTGTCACAACAGGGGCGACTCCCCGCGTGGCAGCCCAAAGAACAATTTTAAATTTTACAAGAAATTTGCCTAAGAATCACAAATTTTCCAAAAAGCCACATATTTGACACAAAAAGTTCAATTTAGAGGACGACCACACGGAGTCGTCCCTACGCAATTTATAAAAAATTAAAATTACGTCAGATACCTTAAATTAAAATAATTTATTTAAGGAAGCTCTGATTAAATCTAATGCTCATATTGATTAGCAAATTTTTCGTAAGACAAAGCCAAAAACGCAGGCA
>CANQLQ010000097.1 GCA_947624755.1 uncultured Clostridia bacterium
TACGTAAGACAAAGTCAAAAACGCAGGCAATACTTTGTGTATTGACGAGTATTTTGGCAAAGTATTACGGAATATTTGCAAACAAGATGAGTATTAAGCCTTAAGCGTGATTTAATCAGAGCTTCCTTTCTTAAAGGGCGTCTTTTGGCGTCCTTTTGTTGTAAGCGAAAGGGCGAATCTTGCCAAGTGTCCGCCACAATACTTAGTGTATTGCCGGGTATTTTGGCAAAGTATTACGCAATATTTGCAAGCAAGATGAATATTAAGCCCTAAGCTTGATTTAATTAGAGATTACTTAATGGTAAAAATAAACAAATTTAAACTTTTTATATATACAATATAAACAATTTTTAATAAACTGTAAATTTTTGCTTGAAATGCATTTATTTCTACGATATAATAAATTAAAGTGTATTTTATATATTTGTATATACAATATGAATATGTATAAATCATTTTTATTATTTTTTAGGAGGTAAATACGATGCTAAAAACATCAAAGAAAATGTTAGCATGGCTTCTTGCTGTCATGATGTTTGTCAGTATAGTTCCCATAAGCTCTTTTGCGTGGGATACCGGTTTGACTTTTTACAAAAAAAACGACAGTTGGAGCGATTATCCGGGCAAATATTCTGCATACGTTCATACCGGTACCACTGACTATGCCGGTATTGTGCTCAAGGAAGTTGATAACAAAGGTGTAATTAATGTTGCAAAAGGATCACCTTTCCAAATAACTCTTAGTTTTGGCACATGGATTTCAACCGCTGCTTCGGGCGGTACTCCTCAAGACAAAAATTTGCATTGGCATTACGGAAACGGAACAGATTATGCCCTTACTTCCGCTGACGGACAAAAAAATCCCGCTCTTACTGCTTGGGAAGCTTTTTATGGTACTGACTATTCAAAAACAATTCACAGTAATATCACCGGAGACTTTGCTACCCATAATTATCTTGATAAATTCAGGGGCAGAGCAGAAGAAGGCGGTAAAAACGAGGCATACGGTATATTCCACTTCGATACGTCAAGCTTTCCTCAACTTAATACTGCCGGTCAATATAAAATCAGGCTTGCTCCGACAATTTGTATGAGCCAGTGGAAATACTGGGCAGGTTCCGGCAACTCTTGGAATAGTATTTATGGTTGGGGTAATGCAAGATGGGCTATTCAAAATAACAAAAATGTTGAAGAAAGAACTATTGAAATAACTGTCAATGTTTGCGAATATGAGTTTCATAGACATGATGGTCATGTACAAAAAGTACCTGCCGCAAGTTATGATGCAGCTCTTAAAAGCGCACCGCTTAACACAACGCCTACATACACTTATAACGGCAACAACGGCGATACTCACACAAAAACAACTTACACTTGGCCGACCTCGGTTAATTCGTCCAATGGTGGTACTATAGTTGTTAACGAAGTTGCAACTAATTCACAGGAAAATTGTAAATTTGGCCGTGAAACAGTTATTGACGCGGCAACCTGCGCAAATGAAGGTCATTCAAGCAAAACTTGCGAATACTGTCAAGGTGTTAAAAATATTGTTACTCCAAAAAGTGAAAAACACAGTGGAGAGAAAACACTTCCTGCTGTACCAGCAACCTGCACCGAGACAGGTTTGGAAGCCGGTGTAGAATGTACGGTTTGCGGCCAAATAGTTGTTCCTCAAAAAGAAACACCGATGATTCCCCACAATTATTCTAAACATGATGCTAAAGCACCAACCTGTGACCAACCGGGTAATAAGGATTACTGGAAATGTACAGTATGTAAAAAAGTCTTTGATTATGAGACTTATGAGGAAGTTTCCCCTGAATCTGTAATAATTGAAAAAACTTCTATCCATACACAAGGTACGCCCGCTACCTGTACAAAATCTGCGGTATGTTCGGTTTGCGGTCAAGAGTACGGCGAACCTCTCGGTCATAATTATCAGAATGTTGAAGCAAGAGAGCCAAGCTGTGCAAATCCGGGCTGGAATGCATATCAGAAATGTAGTAGGTGCGGTGAAAACAACAAGGTTGAAATCCCCGCAACAGGTAGACATGTTGTTGGCGTAGAAGCAACCTGTAAGACACGTGCAAAATGTGATATTTGCGGTCAGTATTTTGGTAGTCCCGATCCAAGTAAACACAACTTTGAAACCTATGTTTCAAACAATGATGCAACCTGTCTAAAAGACGGAACAAAAACAGCACGATGTAAAAACGGCTGCGGCGAAACGGACACTATTGACGACCCGAAAACAAAGAAAGAACATAGCTACACAGGCGAACCTAAGTCTAACGGCAACGGAACACACTCACTCAAATGCGTAAACGGTTGTGATAATTACGGCGGAGAAACAGAATGCTCAGGCACAGAAGCTACTTGCTCAAAAAAAGCAGTCTGCTCTACCTGTAACGCTGAATTTGGTGACTATAATGAAAATAATCACAAAAACACAACAGTATTACAAGGCAGTCCCGCCGATTGCGGACATGACGGACTTGGAGAAGGTCTATACTGTAATGACTGTAAAAAGACAGTTAAAAATCAAGAATTAATTCCTGCAACAGGGAAACACACGGTCGGAACTCCTGCAAACTGCGTTGATAAAGCTCTTTGCTCTGTTTGCGGACAGTCATTTGGAGACATAGATTCCGATAACCATAAACATATTGTTGATGATCCACTTGTTGAACCGTCTTGCGGTACACCGGGACATCAAGCAGGTAAAAAGTGCGATGCCTGCGGTGTTGTCACTGAACAGGGTGCAGAGATTCCCGCAACACAGTCACATCAAGGCGGAAAAGCAACTTGTACAGAACAGGCAAAATGTGATATTTGCGGTACACCTTACGGCGAACTTGCCGACCACGAGGGCGGCGAGGCATCTTGTACACAAAAAGCTATCTGTGACAACTGTCACCAGCCTTACGGCGAACTCCTTCCACATGAATTTGAAAATTTTGAAGCTAAAAATCCGACTTGTACCGAAGTTGGTTGGGATGCATATCAGGTCTGCAAAAACTGTAAACTTTCAACGAAGGAAGAAATTCCTGCAACCGGTCACAGCATGACAAAAACCGAAGCTAAAGAGCCTACTTGTGAAGAAAATGGTAATGATGCTTACTGGTACTGCTCAAATTGCGAAAAGTATTTTAAAGATGGCGACGGTAATAACGAAACCACGCTCAACGAATCCATAAAAGAAGCAAAGGGTCACGATTATAAGGAAACAGATAAACGTGAACCAAGCTGTACAGAAGAGGGCTATATCACTTACACCTGTCAAAATGATTCAACCCATACATATACAGAGAAAATTGCAAAACTACATCACGTAGACGAAGACAGAGACGGATTCTGCGATAAATGCGGCAATCCTCAGCACAACTTCACAACCGGTAACGACAGAAAAGTATATAAAGAAGCAACCTGTACAGAAACCGGACTTCTTTGCCATTACTGCGAAGATTGCGGCGAATTTGATGTTGAACATGATACCGTCATCATTCCGGTCAAACCGCACGAATTGCCCGCTGAACCGACAACAGTTACGCCGAGAACCTGCACAGAACCGGAGAAGCTTCATTACAATTGTGTAAACTGCGGTACGCAAGTAGTCAAAGACGGCAAAGACGCTATCGGACACAGTGCAAAATGGAAAGTTACCGTTGAATCTTGCAGCAGCTCAGTCGGAGAGTCTGAACTTACCTGTGATCGCTGCGGTGAAGTGCTTGATGTAAAATACGGCGCAACAGCTTCGCATCATGTTGTATATGACGATCCTATTCCTGCAACTTGCATGAATGTCGGTTATACACGCGGCTCACACTGCGATGTATGCGGTGAAGTTATCCTTGCACCTCAGGCAACAGAAAAAGCTCCTCATTATGACGGCAACCATGACGGACTCTGCGACAATTGCCTGCAGCCTCTTCCGACTCAGCCGGGCGGCGGAAGCGACCATAGCTGTATATGCCATAAAGATGACTTCTTCAACAAGATTATTTTCTCAATTGCAAAAGTATTCTGGAAGCTCTTCAAAATCAACAAGGTTTGTGCTTGCGGCAGTTTGCATTATTAATTAGCGTATGGGCGACCCCGTGTGGTCGCCCTTTGCGTGTATAAAAAAGTTTATGTCGCTTGGAATATGCACAAAATAAGGGAAACCCCCGGCGAGAATCCCCGCCGAAAAACAGTCCGGCGGACAGTTTTTTGTCTGCTTCGCATACATTTCCCCTGACAGGGAAATTACCTTTTAAAAAGTCGGGCGGAAACTTTTATTGCAAAACAGTTTATATACAGACCGGGGGCGACCACATGGGGTCGCCCCTACAATATGTGCGAGATTTTTTAGTTAATCTTTTTTGAGATTTTTAGTGTATTATATTGACAAAACCTGCAATAATCTATATAATATTAGTCGTTAATATGAGGTGAGTTATGTTTATAGCACTTGAAAGTCTGTTCGGCGGCGCAATTGAGATAATAGAACTCGATTATGAATTTGATTTTTCAAAAGAAGAATACAACGGTGTGTTTCCATTCACAACACCTGTTAAACTTCTCGGAAAAATCACAAACAGAGCCGGAGTTGTTGAGATTGATGCTGTTGCTTCTTTCGATTTCACCGCACCGTGCGATCGTTGTGCGGCGGTTACAACAAAGCGATTTGAAGTGCCTGTAAAGCACGGACTTGTTTCAAGCCTTAATGATGACGGCAATGATGATTATATTGTTGTCGAAAATATGTCTCTTGAGCTTGACCGGCTTACCTTAGAAGACATCTATTTGTTTTTGCCGAGTAAGTTTTTGTGCAGCCCGGACTGCAAAGGACTTTGCTCAAAGTGCGGAACAAATCTGAATGAAAAGTCATGTGATTGTAAAAAGGATATAGATCCCAGGCTTGAAATTTTGCTTTCATTTAATGACTGATTTAGTTAATTATTTAATATTATTATAAGGAGGTGCTGGTAATGGCAGTACCAAAGAGAAGAGTATCAAAGGCAAGAAGAGACAAGAGACGTTCAAATGTTTGGAAGCTTGACGCTCCGACACTTGTAAGATGTAAGAATTGCGGAAAGCTAACTGTTCCTCACAAGGTATGCGGCAGCTGCGGTTATTATAAAGGCAAAGCTGTTATCGCTATGGATGATGAGGACTAAGTCTTTGAACTTTATTTATTTAAGGTAGGGGAGCAGTTCTGCTTTCTCTGCCTTTTAAATTTTTTTGGGAGGTAAAATGTATGGCTGTTAAAATTACGGGGATTGAAAAAAATTCTCCGGCATATAAAAAAGGTATCAGAAGCGGCTATACGCTCGAAAAAATCAACTCCCATGAAATCAATGATGTTCTTGATTATCAGTTTTATATAAAGAACTCGAAACTGAATATTGTTATCAAAACAGAAGAAGGCAAATTTAAAATCCTTCACATTGAAAAGGACGAAAGCGAAGATCTCGGTCTTGAGTTTGAAACCTATCTTATGGATAGGCAAATGCGCTGCAGTAACGGCTGTATATTTTGTTTTATCGACCAGATGCCCAAAGGCATGAGAGAGTCGCTTTATTTCAAAGATGACGACTCAAGGCTTTCGTTTTTGTTCGGTAACTATATTACTCTTACCAATCTTTCAGAGCATGACGTAAGCCGCATTATTGAAATGCATATCAGCCCTATCAATGTTTCCGTTCATACAATGAACCCCGAGCTTAGGGTAAAGATGATGAAAAACAGGAATGCCGGAAAATCTCTTGAAATACTCAAAAAATTTGCCGGCGCAGGCTTAAAACTCAATGCTCAGCTTGTTTTGTGTCCGGGTATAAACGATGGCGAAGAACTCAAGTTTTCGCTTGAAAGGCTCGCCGGGCTTTATCCGTCCATACAGAGTATTGCTGTCGTTCCGGTCGGGCTTACAAAGCACAGAGAAAAGCTTTTTCACCTCGATGAATACACACCCGAAACGGCAAAGGAAGTTATTGATATCGTAACCTCATTTTCGGACAAATTCAAAGAGAAGAACGGCACAAGGCTCGCTTTTATTGCCGATGAATTTTTTATTAAGGCGGGTTTAAAAATGCCTGACGAGGACTATTACGAAGATTATCCGCAAATTGAAAACGGAGTAGGTCTTTGGAAAAGTCTCGAAAGCGAATTTTATGCGGCTCTTGATGATACCGAAAGCGTTTCGCCAAAAAAGAGAACACTAAGCATTGCGACAGGTGTTGCGGCTTATCCGCTGATGAAATCTCTGTGTGAGAAGCTTAATAAAAAATTTACTAATGTAAAAGTTAATGTATATGAAATTGTAAATAACTTTTTCGGACATAGTATTACCGTAGCCGGACTCATAACGGCAGGGGATATGATAGAACAGCTTCAAGGAAAAGACCTTGGCGAAAAGCTTATTATACCTTCCGTTATGTTAAGAAGCGGGGAAGATGTATTTCTTGACGATATAACGCTTGAAGAAGCAAGCGAAAAACTTAACATTAAAATTGACCCTGTCAGCAATGACGGATATGAACTGCTGAATAAAATATTAAAATAAGATTACTTTTAAAATTTTACTTTTGCTAAAGGAGGCGATTATATGGCAAGACCTGTTGTTGCAATTGTCGGACGACCGAATACAGGCAAATCAACTCTTTTCAACAAACTTGTAGGTCAGCGGTTGTCTATTGTAGACAACACACCGGGTGTTACACGCGACCGCATTTACGGCGATTGCGAATGGCTCGGAAAGCATTTTTTGCTTATTGACACCGGCGGTATTGAACCATATTCAAATGATATAATCATAAAACAGATGAGAAGACAAGCTCAGCTTGCAATTGACAGCGCTTCGGTTATAATTCTTGTGGCCGATGTAAAGTGCGGTGTAATTGCAGCCGACCGTGAAGTTGCGTCAATGCTTATCAAAAGCAATAAGCCTATTGTCCTTTGCGTAAACAAGTGCGACAATGTAGGCGATATACCCGTTGATTTTTATGAATTTTACAACCTCGGACTTGGTGACCCGATTGCCGTTTCCGCTGTTCACGGTCACGGAACAGGCGATCTTCTTGATGCGGTTATTGAACATTTGCCCGATTGTCCCGAAGAAAGCGAAGAAGACGGTGTTATAAAGGTTGCCGTAATCGGTAAACCGAATGTCGGAAAATCTTCACTTATAAACGCAATATCCGGCGAGGACAGAGCTATCGTTTCAAACATAGCAGGCACAACAAGAGATGCAACCGATACAATAATAAATAACGAACACGGCGAATTTGTATTTATTGATACTGCCGGACTGCGAAGAAAAAGCCGTGTTGACGATCAGATTGAAAAGTACAGCGTAATACGCGCTAAAATGGCAGTTGAAAGG
>CANQLQ010000098.1 GCA_947624755.1 uncultured Clostridia bacterium
TTCTGTAGGAATAAAATTTCTTTTGCTTCTTTTGTAATTGAAACGGCAGTTCCCAAGTCAAAAACAAAATCAGCCTTTAACTTTCTTACCTCCGCCGTTCTTATATACTCTTTTATGCTACCGGTAATAGACGGTAATCTTCCCGAAATCAATGCGGAAGACTTTATTTTGGATAAATCGAACTATTCCGAGTCTTATGAAGAAAGCTTTTCGGAAACAGCATTGAGGGCGGTTGAAGAAGGCTACGAAAATGTGATTATGCAATTGCTCGAAGAAGAAAACATATTTGCCGAAAAGGTTGAAGTAAGTTGTGAAAACATCAAAGAGAAATATGTAGTGACAAAGGCAATAATATATGCGGACTTGAACGATTCGCAAAAGCTGACGGCAAAAAATAAAATTCAAAAAATATGCCAAGATTCATCTGAAATAATATTTTACGGGAGTGGGGCAATTGATTGAAAAGCTTGCTGAAAAAATAAAGCCGGCTTTTGAAAAGCTTCTTCAAAATAAAAAGGCGGCGGTGATAATGATTATCGGTTTTTCGGGAATGTTTCTCATAGCCTTGAGTTCCTTCGGCTCTCAAACGAAAGAGACGCAAGCAAAAACGAACATAAAACAAGACACAAGCTCTGAAATTGAATTGGAAACCAATCTTAAAAATTTTCTTCAAAATATAAACGGCGCGGGCAATGTTGCCGTGATGATTACATATGAATCGGGAAACGAAACGGTTTATGCAACCGACAACGAACAAGCTTCGTCAAAAAACGGTGAAGCAAAAGATGAAATAAAAACGTCAAGCGAGCATATAATTATAAAAAATGACGGCAATGAAAACGGACTTGAGATAAAACAGATTTATCCGAAAGTAAGGGGGATCGCCGTAATATGTGAAGGCGGTAACGATCCGGTAATAAAAGGGCAGATAACAGAAACTCTGTGCGCTCTTTTTGATATAAAATCAACACAAATAAGCGTTGCCTCAATGGCAGCTTAAGGAGGAAAACCCAATGATAGCAAAGAAAAAACAGATACTTACCGCAACACTTTTGATAGCCCTTGTCGCAGCTGTTGCAGTCAATTGGTATTACACAAGACCGGGTTCGGCTTCGGAAAATGAAACAACGGTACAAAGTGAAAGTCAGATTGAAAATCTCGGAGATTCAATTCTTGTTGCAGGCACGGTTTCAAACGCTCAGGAAAGCACCGAAGAAGCTCAAAGCGCAGTATCGCAGGCCGAACTCGAGAGTGCAGAAAAATATTTTTCCGAAGCTAAATTAAAAAGAACAAATATGCACGATACGGTTGTAAATGAGATAGAAAACGTACTTTCGAGCGCAAATATTTCACAAGAGGAAAAAGATAAGGTTACCGATATGCTTTCGGAATTTAAAAACTCGTTAAAGTCCGAAACCGATGCCGAAAATCTAATCAAAGCTAAAGTCGGCGGCGAATGTCTTGTTATAATAAACGACGCAAGCGCTCAGGTTATTCTTCAAAAAGGACTGCTCAATGATACCGTTCTTTTGCAGATAACTGAGATAATCGAAAAAAATACGAATATTTCAGCAGAAAATTTGACAATAATTGAAACAAAGTAGTTGTCTGTTTGAAAAAATGTGGTATAATAACCTCACAAAGTGTTCAAATCGAAGATTTTAACATCGTATCATAACGCTCGGCAACGAATCCCGCCTCGCACTTACGTTATAATTAAATGACATAGAAATATTAAAAAATATAATTTACGGAACATTAAAAAGAAAGGAAGCGAACATCTGATATTATTGCGGTGTTCGCACGGCAGTTTGTATGACAAGACGTGAAGCAAGAGAAATCGCTTTTCAAATAGTATTTGAAAAGATGTTTCAGCACGATATAGACATTGAAGAAATAATATCGGTAGCTAAAGATGCTGAAATTTTTGAAGTTGACGCTTTTGCTCAGCATCTCGTTCAGCTCGTTTATGAGAACTTATCGGCTGTTGACGAGCTGATTGACGAAAATCTTGTGCGCTGGTCAGCGGACAGAATTTCAAAAGTATCGAGAGCCGTACTTCGTCTTTCTGTTGCCGAGATAAAGTATACCGACATTCCCGCTGCGGTTGCGGTCAATGAGGCTGTTGAGCTTACAAAGAAATATTCCGGCAAACAGGACTCGTCGTTTGTTAACGGTGTGCTTGCTTCCGTTATAAAAAAGGTCAGACAGTAATGGCTTATCTCGGTTTTGACACAAGTAATTATACTACATCAGTTGCTTTATATTTTCCAAAAGAAAATCGCATAGTTCACGAAAAGCGCCTTTTACCCGTCAAAAGCGGAGAAAAGGGGCTTCGTCAAAGCGATGCTGTTTTTCATCATACTGTCGCTTTACATGAACTTTGCCAAAAGCTTTTTGAAAGAGAAAAGGCTGCTGTCAATGCAGTTTGCGCTTCGGCTTTTCCGAGGTTTGCCGAAAACTCATATATGCCATGCTTTCTTGTGGGACTAAATACCGCTTCTTGTATTTCGAGTATATTAAATGTACCTTTCTTCAAAACGTCTCATCAGCATGGGCATATTCTTGCCGCTCTTTACAGCGCCGGAAGGCTTGACCTTTTAAAAGAAAGATTTATTGCTTTTCATGTTTCGGGCGGTACTACAGAAGCCCTTCTTGTCAGTCCTTCCAAAGAGAATATTTTTGACGTAAAGCTTACGGCGTATTCTCTTGACCTAAAAGCGGGTCAGGCTGTTGACAGAGTGGGACTTATGCTCGGTCTTGATTTTCCTTGCGGAATGAGACTTGATGAACTGGCATCAAAAAGTACAAAATCATACAAAATAAAACCGACTGTAATTGACGGAAACTGTTCTCTTTCGGGCGTTGAAAACAAATGCAGAAAAATGCTTGAAAACGGCGAAGAAAAGGAAGATATCGCTCGGTTCTGCATTGAATATATAAGCGCTTCGCTTGAAAAAATGACCGATTTTCTGCTTGAAAAATACGGTAATTTACCGCTTCTTTATGCCGGCGGAGTTATGTCAAATTCTTTGATAAGGGAAAAATTTCAAAAAAAGTACGGCGCCTTTTTTGCCGCTGCCGAATTTTCTTCCGATAATGCGGCGGGTGCCGCGATAATGTCATATCTCAAAGAAAAACAAAAAGAGGAAAAACAATGTCAGCAGTTTTAACTGTTTCTCAGATAAATACCTATATTAAATCGCTTATTGATTATGACGGTAATCTTAAAAACATATATATAAGCGGAGAAATTTCAAATTTTACCAATCATTACCGCACAGGGCATTTTTATTTTACATTAAAAGACGAAAAATCGGCAATCAAAGCCGTAATGTTCAGAAGCTCTGCCGAAAGAGTGCGTTTTGCTCCCGAAAACGGAATGAAAGTAATAATCCGCGGAAATATTTCCGTTTTTGAACGTGACGGTGTGTATCAGCTTTATGCCGAAGATATGCAGCCCGACGGAGCGGGAGCGCTCAATCTTGCTTATGAACAGCTTAAAAATAAGCTTGCCGCACTCGGTATGTTTGACGAAGAAAACAAAAAGCCGATTCCTGCCTATCCTTCAAAAATCGGTGTTATAACCTCCGAAACAGGTGCGGCGGTTCACGATATACTAAGCGTCCTTGAAAGAAGATATCCGCTTGCCGAAGTTGTGTTTGAAGGCGTTGCCGTTCAGGGCGACGGCGCGGCGGTTCAAATTGCATCGGCAATTGAAAAATTTAATCTTGCAGGCGGAGCCGATGTGCTGATAGTCGGAAGAGGCGGCGGTTCAATTGAGGATTTGTGGGCTTTTAACGAAGAGGTCGTCGCCTGTGCAATTTATAATTCAGAAATACCGGTAATTTCAGCCGTTGGCCATGAAACAGACTTTACCATAGCCGATTTTGTTTCCGATTTGCGTGCGCCTACGCCTTCTGCGGCTGCTGAACTTGCCGTTCCCGATTACAGAGATCTGCTTTATACGATTGATAAAACAATGGACAGCCTTTCTGAAAAAATGGACAGGATTATTTCAAACTTCTCGTTTGAAGTAATGCAAAAGGAAAAAATGCTTTTCTCTCTAAATCCGTTAAAACAAATTCAGTCAAAAGAAGAGAAGCTTTCTTTTCTTTCGGACAAGCTTGAAAATATTATGAAAAGAATCCTTGATAAATATGAAAACAAATTATCCGTCTGCGCCGTACAGCTCGAAACGCTAAGCCCTTTGAAAATTATCTCGAAAGGCTACGGCATTTCACGTTTTGACGACGGAAAAACCATATCATCTGCAAAACAAATCAAAAAAGGCGAAAAGTTCAATATACTTTTCGGCGATGGAACAGTCTATTGTACCGCCGATGAAGTTGAACTTATGACGAAAGGAATAAAATCGTGAAAAGAATAGCAATTGACAAAGCAATGGCTCGTCTTACTGAAATACTTAAAATTCTTGAAAACGAAGCAAACGATCTTGAAACTTCAATGAAGCTTTATGAAGAAGGAGTAAAGCTTGTTTCTTATTGCAATAGAACATTAAGCGAAGCAAAGCAGAAAATTTCAAAACTTTCCGAAAACAGCGGAGATGAATAAAATGAGCGGTTCTTACAAACTTGAACAATATACAAAAATTATCAACGAAGAGCTTAAAAAAGAGCTTGCAAAATGTGAGTACAACGAACCGGTGGTCTGCGATGCCATGAAATACAGCGTTGAGATCGGAGGCAAAAGAATACGGCCTGTGCTTACTCTTGAGTTTTGCAGAGTCTGCGGCGGAAATATAAATGACGCTCTCGCTCTTGCGTGCGCAGTTGAAATGGTTCATACCTATTCTTTGATTCACGACGACCTGCCGTGTATGGATAATGACGATATGCGCCGAGGCAAACCGTCATGTCATATTCAGTTCGGTGAAAATTATGCTCTCCTTGCCGGAGACGGACTTTTGACCCATGCTTTTGACGTTATTTCAAGAAGCGATTTTGCAAAGAAATATCCTGCCCGGGCTATTGAAGCTATTGAAATTCTTTCGTCTCTTGCGGGACCTAACGGAATGATAGGCGGTCAGGTCATCGACCTTAAAAGCGAAGGAAAACAAATCAGCCTTGAAACTCTTGAAAAAATGGACGAGCTGAAAACAGGCGCTCTTATCAAGGCCGCTTGTCTTCTCGGGGTTATTGCGGCAGGCGGTGACGAAAAAATGAAACGTGCCGCTGCGGATTATGCTTCAAATATCGGACAGGCTTTTCAAATTATTGACGATATACTTGATGTTACTGCTGACGAAAACGAGCTCGGAAAGCCTGTAGGCAGTGACTTATCGGGCAATAAATCAACTTATGTAAGTCTTTTGGGACTTGAAAAGTCTAAGGAAATTGCGAATAAGCTTACTGAAAATGCGGTTTGCTCTCTTGATATTTTTGAAGATAAGCGTTTTCTTGAAGAGCTTGCTTATATGCTCGCTTCAAGAAACAAATAAATATTGTTCTTTTTCAACGAAAGGAAAGGTATAAAATATACTTTTATGCCCGAAAAATAAAATGAGTAACGGAATTTTAAAAGATATAGCGTCGCCCGCCGATCTTAAAAAGTTGTCTTTTAGTGAACTTGAAAATCTAAGCGCTGAAATTCGCAACAAGCTCATTACCACAGTATCGACGACCGGCGGACATCTTGCGTCAAATCTCGGCGTTGTTGAGCTTACAATAGCGCTTCACAAAGTGTTTGACTCACCTAAGGATCAGTTGGTTTTTGATGTGGGACATCAATGCTATACACATAAACTTCTTACCGGCCGATATGATAAATTTGACACTCTCAGGCAAATGGACGGTTTGTCCGGCTTTTGCCGACCTAACGAAAGCGAACACGATATTTTTTACAGCGGCCACAGCGGAACTTCGATTTCGGCAGGACTTGGTCTTGCTTCGGCAAAAAAACTTCAAAAAGACGACCATTACGTTGTGTCGGTCATTGGCGACGGCTCTTTTACCGGCGGTATGGTTTATGAGGCGCTCAATAACGGCGGAAGAAGTGCAACCAAACATATAATAATTCTCAACGACAACAAAATGTCAATTTCAGAAAATGTCGGTTCTTTTGCGAAATATCTTGCTGTAATTCGCTCAAAACCCCAATATTATAAATTCAAGGCAATTACCGAACAAAGCCTAAACACTATTCCGGGAATAGGAAAGAGCATTTCCGCAAAGCTTTATGACTTGAAAACCGACATAAAAAATAAAATTTATTCTCAAAGCACTTTCTTTGAAGATCTCGGTTACAGATACTTAGGTCCTATTGACGGACATAATATTCCTGTCCTTTGTGATGCTCTTGAAGCCGCAAAAAAAATCAACGGTCCCGTCCTGCTTCATGTTTTGACCGTTAAGGGAAAGGGCTACGACTATGCGGAAAAACAGCCGAGCGCTTTTCACGGAATTTCAAATTTTAATATTGACACAGGTCTTGCAGCTTTAGCAAGCCAAAGCTTTTCTTCAAAGTTTGGAGAGCTTCTTTGCGAAAAGGCCATGGAGGACGAATCCGTCTGCGCCATTACGGCGGCTATGGGTCTTGGTACAGGACTTGAAAGGTTTAGAAAGATTTTTCCGAAAAGATTTTTTGACGTTGGAATTGCCGAAGAACACGCGGTAACTTTTGCTTCGGGTCTTGCCAAAAACAATATGAAGCCGATTTTTGCGGTTTATTCTACGTTTCTTCAGCGCTGCTATGACCAAGTAGTGCATGATGTATCGCTTCAAAAGCTAAAGATAATTTTTGCAATTGACCGCGCCGGTTTTGTCGGAGAAGACGGTGAGACTCATAACGGACTTATGGACGTTGCGTTTTTAGGTACAATTCCGGACATAGTAATATATTCCCCGTGTTGTTTCAAATCGCTCAGCGCCGATATCAATAATGCGCTTTACGCCGATGAATATGCGGTCGCCGTAAGATATCCCAGAGGCGGACAGAACGATAATATAAAAGCGCTCAAATACGACTGCACAGAGTTTTCGACTTTTGGAGATACAAACGCAAAACAGGTTCTTGTAACTTACGGCAGAATTACGAGCGAAGCTATTGAAGCGGTAAAAATGCTGAAAGAAAAGGGCATTGATATTTATCTTCTTTCTATTGACAAAATAAAACCGCTGCCCGAAGAAGCGGTAGAAAAAATATTTAAGTGTGAAAAAGTATTCTTTTTTGAGGAAGGCTTCAGAAGCGGAGGTATCGGCGAAAAACTGGCGCTTGAGCTTCTTGAAAAGGGCTTTAAAGGCCAATATAAATTAACGGCGGTTGATGACAAATATGTAAGTCAGGCAACTGTTTCTCAGCTTCTTGCCCGGTATAAACTTGACCGTGACGGTATGT
>CANQLQ010000099.1 GCA_947624755.1 uncultured Clostridia bacterium
ACCACACGGGGTCGCCCCTACGCGTGCATTTGTATTAGTATCAAGACTTATATAAAAATCTTCCCTGTGTAACCGCTGTGGGCGATGCTTACTGACTAAAAATTTTACAGTTAACAACGCAAGTCGTTTCGCGGCGTAAGAGTAAAAGCCTAATAAATCTAATACGCGTAATTGCCGCACGCCATGCGTGCACCTCTCCGTCACACTGCGTGTGCCACCTCCCCTTTCAGGGGAGGCAAAATTGCTTAATCGAAAATTTGTAAAAATAGGTTCAGCACTAAGCCGTGCCGTGGGGCAAGCAGTAAAGGCTTACATCAATCCAACACGCGTACCTCCTGCAGGCGATGCCTGCCGATGTCCGCCGGTGCACGCAAAACAATTTCGGGTTCTTTTTTCAAAGTGCAGACGCTGAACAAAAAACCTTCAATTTCGCCCGTTATAAAATTCAGATTTTTATAAACAAATTCCCTTTCGTCTATAAATGAGGAAAAATCGAATTTTTTAAGTCCGGCAGTTATTCCTTCTCCGCTTTGTTTGAGAATACTTTCTTTAAAAGTCCAAAAGCGAATAAAGGTTTCTTCCTTTTTAGGACTTTCTTCAAGAACTTTTATTTCGTTATCGCAAAGTACACGCTTTACCACCAAAGGAGAAAACGGCTTTGGTTTTTCAATGTCGATTCCGATCGCACTTTTTGCAAAGGCACAGCAGACAAGGCCGTCGCTATGGCTTATATTAAAATAAGATGAGGAATTTTCAAGATAAGGTTTACCTTTTTCAAAAAAACAAAGCTTGTCGTTTTGACTTCCGGTTTCTTTCATACCGACAGAAAAAAGATACCAGCCGAGTAGACTTTCTTTTTTTGCCCTTTCATTTTTAAATCGGCAAATATCTTCTTTCTTTTCGGCAGGGATAAAATTAAGCGCATTTTCAAAAAACGCTTCGTCAAAGTCATTTATATTCGCAAAATATATTTTCATAATCAATCACAAACAGACAGTATTTAAGGAACCTCTGATTAAATCACGTTTAGGACTTATGTGTGATTTTATCAGAGGTTCCTTAAAAAGGCGGGCGAAAACTTTTTACGTTTTATTCATTGTTTTGGTCAGGATTGACATTCGGCTGAGGCTCATTCGGCGCGTCATTCGGCTGTGCACCAAAATCTCCCCTCGGAGGATTCTGATACGGCTGACCATTCTGATACGGTTGACCGTTCTGGTACGGCTGGCCGTAATAATTTGCCTGATATCCGTTATCCGCCGCAGGAGGCATAATGCAGGCGCAAACTATATATGCAAAAACGCCTGTGCCAAATAATAAAACAAGCAAAAGGAAAAGGACTCTTACAATCGTAGTATCAAAATTAAATCTTTCCGCAAATCCACTGCATACGCCCGAAATCTTTTTGTCGTGTCCTTTGGTAAGGCGGGCCGAAGTATTGCGAACAAACTGATAATAGTTTTCCGGCGCGGCAGGCATAATAAGCGCAATTATAAAATAAATAACCAGAGCCGGAAGTATTGCCGTATAAAGACCAATAAGCGCAACAACTATTCTGACAATCGTCGGGTCAATATTAAAATAATCCGCCAAGCCTGCGCAAACGCCGCATAACTTTTTGTCGGGTGACCGCATTAATTTCTTATCCATTATTTTTTACCTCTTTTGTTTTATAAATTATTTTGAAGCTTTGCAGCACAAAGGGTGTTTTGCATAAGAACCGCAATTGTCATAGGTCCGCAGCCGCCGGGTACGGGAGTGATAAACGAAGCTTTCTCTTTCACGTTTTCAAAATCAACGTCTCCGCAAAGCTTCCCTTCTTCGCTGCGGTTTATACCGACATCTATTACGACAGCGCCGTCTTTTACCATATCGGCTGTTACAAATTTAGCTCTGCCGACTGCGGCAACTATTATATCGGCTTTTGAACAGATTTGAGCAAGGTTCTGTGTTTTTGAATGGCAGATCGTAACGGTTGCATTCTTTTCAAGAAGAAGAGCCGCCATCGGTTTGCCGACAATATTGCTGCGGCCGATTATAACGCAGTTTTTGCCCGAAACGTCAATATCATAAGCCTTGAGAAGTTCCATAACCCCCGCCGGTGTGCAGGGCTTAAAAGCGTAGTCGCCTACCCACATTTTGCCGACGTTTACGTTACTGAAGCAGTCAACATCTTTTTTGGGGTCAATTCTTTCAATTACGGTTTTGTCGTTGATATGCTTGGGAACCGGAAGCTGACAAAGGATTCCGTTAATCGTTTCGTCTTCATTAAGCTTGTCTATAAGGGCAAGAAGCTCTTCTTCGCAAGTGCTTTCCTCAAGCGCATATTCAACCGAACGAATACCGCAAAGCTCACAGGCTTTCTTTTTGTTGTTTACATAAACTCTTGAAGCTGGGTCGCTGCCGACGATTATAACTGCAAGCGCAGGTTCAACGCCCTTTTCTTTAAGGGCGGCAACTTCCTCTTTTACACGCATTTTCAGGTCGGCTGAAACCTGTTTTCCGTCAATTAACCGAGCCATTTTCATCTCTCCTTTATTGTTAAGACTGTATATTTTCTTCCGATTCTTCTGTTGTCTCTGTTTCCGCTGTTGTTTCTGATGTATCATCCGGTGTTTCGGATTCCGGCTTTTTCTTTTCGTCCGAAACAATTTTACCCTCGCGGATAACTACGGCTTTTGCCTTTTTGCGCATTTCCTTTTTCTGCGCCTTTTTTCTTTCGGCTTCAAGCTCTTTTTCGCTTTTTGGCGGAAAATAGTCTATTCCCTCAATAGGCTTTGGGTGCTTCGTATATTTTATTGTAAGCGCAACGAGCAGAACTGCACACACAAGAACAAGAACCGCTGAAACAAGCTGAGATACTCTAATATTAGTTGAACCGATATAAAGACTGTCCGAACGAAGTCCTTCAACAACCGCCCTTTCAAGGCCGTAAAGAACACCGTAGCAAAGGAAAAGCTGACCGCTGAATTTACGCCACTTGCGAAGGACAAGATACATAATTGCAAAGCTCAAAAGACACCATACCGATTCATAAAAGAAAGTCGGATGCACATAAAGGTTATTGTCCGCAATGTACTGCTTTACATTTTCAACATTTTCAAGCCCGTAATATGAAGCATTATTTTCGATATATGAAACGACGCTGTCACTCATCATACCCCAGTTTTTATAGGTAAATGAACCGAAAGCCTCCTGATTTGCATAGTTACCCCATCTTCCGATCCCCTGACCGATGAGAAGACTCATCGAAGCCATATCGAGCAAGTTGAGATAATTAATCTTTTCGACCTTGCAGACTATAAACGCGCAAACAAGACCGCCGATAATACCGCCGTAAATTGCAAGTCCGCCTTCCCAGATTTTCGGGATTTCAGAAAGATGAGCGCTGTAATAATCCCAACTGAAAAGAACATAATAAAGTCTTGCGCCGACAATACCGCCTATCGTACCGTAAAGCAGAACGTCAATCATTTTGTCAAGATTGATTTTCCATTTATAAGCAATTCTTCCGCCGAAAAGAACAGCAAGAAGAAAGCCGAAAGCAATTATTGCACCGTACCAGCGCACGGTGGTAAAACCTAAATCAAGAGTTTTTGAGACTGCAAATTCCTTTGCAATTCCTGCAAACTTTACAAGAACCGTATCCATTGGATAAATCTCCTTTTGCTTTGTAAACTTTAAGTAATAAGAGCTTCTCTTAAATACTTTGCGCCGCGGCAATTAAAACGGGCATTGTAAGAATTGAAATAAAACTTACGAGAGCGACCGTCTGCGAGGCAATTCCGGAATCTTTGTTATATTTTGACGCAAACATAAAGGTGTTGTTTCCGCTCGGAACACTTGCGGTAATTACGCAGGCTACAAGAAGCGTTCCCCGGATACCGCAAAGAGCATAAATACCAAGACAAATGCACGGCATTGCAATAAGCTTTAAAAAAGCAACAAAATAAATATGCTTGTTCAAAAAAAGCGTTTTCATATCGGTTTTTGACAGATAAGTTCCGAAAATGAGCATCGCAACCGGTGTGTTAAGCGAGCCTATGTAATTTATCGGCTGAGATAACACGTAGGGGATTTTAATCTGCATAAGAAAAAGCGGCAGACCGATTATTACAGATATAACACCCGGATTTAAAATAAGCTTTAAAAGTCTGAATTTATATTTATCCCCGGCCATAACCTTTACTCCGTGGGTGAAGGCCATAACATTATATGCAATTACACCGTTTGAACAGTAAAACACACCCTCTGCGCCGAGAACCGCCTGTGCAAGAGGAATAGCCATAAAACCGGTGTTGCCGTATATTGCGGCAAATTTATATACCGGACTGCGTTTATCCTTTTTTCTGAAAAAAGGCAGATTAATTACTATGGCAATTATGTGTGTCAGAAACGCAAGAGCGGCAGAAATAAAAAATTTTCTGACGGTTTCGTCTGTTCTTTCCATCGTAATAAACGAGTTGATAAGAAGAGCGGGACCGATTATATAAAGAAGCAGGTCTATTGTAGCTTTGGCTGTTTTTTCGGTGAAGATTCCAACCTTGTCACAAATGAAGCCGACAAGAACCATCACATACAAAACGGCTACCTGAGTTGCCGCTTCTTTCATATTTTCAAAAAACAATTGTTTTCACTTCCGGTTAAATAGTGAGATGCGGCCGCCCCTATGTGAAAAATCAAATTTGCGGCAACCCTATCATTTGATTATTTAAGACCGCATAGGATAATAAAATTTAACGCTATTGCAAGCGCCGGCATATTACTCGGCTTTCTTATTTTCCGATACTTCTTCCCTTTCAAAAAGGAGATTGTATTTTCTTGTAACTTCATAAACAAGCATAAGAGCAAAAAAGAAAAACAACAGGTCTGTAATGTTAAAGGTATGGTTTTCATTAACATAAAGCTGTCTGTCTGCAAAGGTAGCAATAAGACGCGAAATGCTCAAAGTTCCCGCAATAAGAGCGGAGGAAAGTCCGAAAGCCGGAATTTTCCAGCCGGCTGAGCTGCTGTAAACTCCGCTTGTAGTTTGGGCGAAAGCCAAGAAGAAAAGCGTCATAAACGAAAGCATTACAAGTTCAAGAAAAAGGTCGGAAACCTGAAGAAAGCTGATTTTTGAAACAAACAGACCAATAAGTCTGAAAGCCGACCAGCCGATTGGAGCAAGAGCAATAATTTTATGCTTTGACGCCTTGTCGCTTCCGTTTCTCATTGAAGATGCAAGCATAAAAAGATAAAGTGCGGAAATAAGAGCGAAAAAGCCCCTTGCAAAATCTGTCACAGAACCGGAGTTAACAAGCTCTTTTAAAACACTGTCATCAACATATTCCAATTGGTCGTTGTCTGTTATACCGCCAAAAAATGAAGTCAAAGCGTCTAAAAGCAAGGAAATTGCAAAAAGTACAGTAATTCCCGAAAGCTTTTTGCTTTCAATTTCATATGTATTTATTCCGTTGGAATTATGGCTTATATATGAAATAACGCAAAATACCGCAATTGAAGCTACAATTACAAGATAGAACAAAACCGTAATTATATTTTTTTCTTTGTAAAATCCAGTTGATGCATCAATAAGAGTAAAGACCTGAATTGATCGAAGCAAGGTCGCAAGCACGGCTGCAATAATCATCGCCGTTGGAAGGAATGAAATGTTAAGGCTGCTGCTTCCTTTAATTTTCATTGGATGCTTCCTCCTTTGAGAAAATTCTTTCTTCTGTCGGAACATAAACATCCTGCTGCTTATAGTTTTCGATTCTTTCATCTATCGGAATGTAACGCTTTGGAAGCGCAATACTCTTGTAGGCGGGACGCATAATTTTTCCGCCGGTGATAAGCTCTTCGATCCTGTGAGCAGACCAGCCGGCAATTCTTGCCGTTGCAAACATCGGAGTGAAAAGGTCTTCGGGAATACCGAGAGTTTTTAGTATAAGACCGGAATAAAGATCGACGTTTGCACAAATTGCCTTGTTAAGACCCTTTACTTTTCTGAAAATTTCGGGAGTCAGAGTCTCAATAAGATTTATAAGCTCAAATTCCTTTTCAAAGCCGTTTTTGTAAGCAATATCACGAGCCTTTCTTTTGAGAATAACGGCTCTCGGGTCAGACAGAGTATAAACGGCGTGACCCATACCATAAATGAGTCCCGAACCGTCGCCGGCCTGCTTGTTGATAATTTTTTCAAGATATTCGCCAACCTGTTTTTCGTTTGTAATATCTTCAACATTTGCGGTTATATCGTCTAACATACGGCGAACTCTGATGTTTGCGCCGCCGTGCTTCGGTCCTTTAAGCGAGCCTATTGCGGCAGCATAAGCCGAATAGGAATCTGTTCCGGACGAAGAAAGCACACGGCAGGTAAAAGTAGAGTTATTTCCGCCGCCGTGTTCAGCGTGAAGAATAAGCACGATATCGAGAATTTTTGCTTCTTCGTCGGTATATTTTCTGTCTGAACGAATGGAACGAAGAATGGTTTCAGCAGTTGAAAGTTCTTTTTTATCGGGGTGAAGATACATACTCTTTCCGAGAAATTTTCTTCTTACCTGATAGGAATAGCACATAATAATCGGCATTTGGGCTATTATCTGTATACTTTGACGAAGAACATTTTCAATTGAAGTATCGTCCGGCCTTTGGTCATATGAATAAAGCGAAAGAATACTGTTTGAAAGCTTGTTCATAATATCCGCAGAAGCATTTTTCATAAGTATATCTTCAATAAAAGCTTCGGGAAGTTCGCGGCACACACCTAAAGTGTCCTTGAAAACTTCAAACTGCTGTTTAGTCGGAAGAGAACCGAAAATGAGAAGATAAACAACTTCCTCAAAGCCGAAACGGTTTTCATTTTCGCAGGCTTTTATTATATCGTTTATGTTAACGCCTCTGTATTTTAGAACACCGTCCTTAGGTACTTTTTCACCGTCTTCTACGTAATATCCTTCAACAGAGCATATTCTTGTAAGCCCTGCCATTACACCTGTCCCGTCAGGATTTCTAAGGCCTCTTTTAACTCCGTATTTCCAAAAATCATCAAGATTAATCTTGCTTTTTCTTTCGATTTTTTCACATAGTTTTGCAAGCTTTTCCGGAGAGATCGGGTTAATATTTTCCTGCATTATGTCACCTCCATATATTTTGACCAGAAAAAACATATAAATATTTTATATAAAGTTATTTCATTTTATTTTATAACATACAATAAATAAAGTCAAGTCACATAACTTCACTAAAGTTAAGGAAGCACTGATTAATTCAAGGTGCCCTGATTGGCGAGGAAATTTTTCGTCAGTTTGTTCAAAAATTTGAGGCAATACTTTGTGTATTAACGAGAAT
>CANQLQ010000100.1 GCA_947624755.1 uncultured Clostridia bacterium
CACTTCGTCAATTCGGGTGCATTGTTACCGTTTACCTTTTAGGGGATCTTTCGACTGCACTTTTCTTGACATTTCCAAAACCAAATAAACAAATCGTATATATTATGGTATAATTGGCGCATTCAATGAGAGCGAAGCATTGAATTTTGAGGAGGATAATATGAACATCAACGGGTACTTGGATTATATAAATTCTCCATGGGGAAGATTGTTCTACAGATTGGTTTGGCATAATCTTGAATTCAAAAATAAAAAGATATTGGATTTCGGCAGCGGTTTTGGCGTTACCTCAAACCATTTGGCAAAATATAACGATGTGACGGCTGTGGAGCCAAACAGTGAGCTTCTTAAACATAGAATATGCGATAATCGTTACGAGCAAATAATAGGAAATGTTGATGTCCTTAAAGATATGGACAACGGCAGCTTTGATGTTATACTATGTCACAATGTTTTGGAGTATGTTGAGGATCGAACTGACATTATTGCTGAATTCCATAGGCTTTTGAAAAATGACGGTATTTTATCAATAGTAAAGCATAATAAAAACGGCAAAATAATGCACAAAGCGGTATTTGAAAACAACATTGACGAGGCAATGGCGCTTTTGAATGGAGAGAATTCTCTGTCAAAGAATTTCGGAACAATACATGAATACGAGATTGAGGATTTGAAGAAATGGGTTGCAGAGGGATTTGTTTTGGATAAGGTATATGGTATTCGCACTTTCTACGGAATACAACCCAATTCCTGCAAATGTGAACCTGACTGGGAAGAAAGAATGTTTATGCTGGAATGTGCTGTGGAAAGTGAACCTATATATACGAACATAGCGTTCTTTCAGCATTTGCTTTTAAAAATGAAATAAGTTTTTTACCGAGAATGAAAAAGGCGTACCAAAATCGCTCGTATCAAAACCGATAATTTGCACAAATTAAGTAATCAACGGAAAAATTTTTTGTCACTAATTTGGAATTATCTTTATTATGCCGGGAAAATCTAAATACTTTGTTGTGTATTGCCAAGTATTTTGGTAAAATATTACGGAAAATTTGCAAGCAAGATGAGTATTAAGCTTTAAGCGTGATTTGATCGGAGCATTCTTGATATAACGGAATTTTGAATTAAGGTGAATTTTATGTATTTTAATAATGATTGGAAGTTTTTTTACGGAGAAAACGAAGAAGCCTATTATCGAGGCTTTAAAGATTCTACATGGCGAAGCGTGACTTTGCCGCACGATTGGAGCGTTGAACACAACTTTGATATTAACCAATCCAGCGGAACAGGCTATCTTCCCGGAGGTACGGGCTGGTACAGAAAGCATTTTGAACTTCCCGATATTGACGAAGATTCAAGAGTGTTCGTAACTTTTAACGGTGTATATAACAACTCAAGAGTGTGGTGCAATTCCAATTATCTCGGAAAAAGACCGTACGGTTATTCAACCTTTTGCTATGAGCTTACGGAATTTCTAAAGAAAAAAGACAATGTTCTTTCCGTTAAGGTGTCAAGACCACAGACCGCTGATTCACGCTGGTTCACCGGTACGGGAATTTACAGAGATGTTATACTTTGCGTTACCGGTAAGTATAGTCTAACTCACCTCGGAAGTATTTTTGTAAAAACCTTCGTTGAAGGCGATAAAGCAAAGGTCATCACCGATTTTGATGTTGACGGCGGCTGCGCCGATATTGAATTTATCCTTAGAGACAGTAACTTTAATGAAGTTGCAAAAACTACCGTAACCGCTCAAAAGGGGAGCGCCGAGCTTGAAGTTTTGTCACCTAAGCTTTGGAGCGCAGACGAGCCTAATCTCTACAGGCTTTTTGTAACCGTTTATGACGGCGAAAAAGTAAGCGATAAAAAGGAAATTGCCGTCGGTATCCGCACCCTTGAGTTCGATTGCGGCAAAGGTTTTTTTGTCAATGGTAAAAACGAAAAACTCAAAGGCGTATGTGTCCATCATGACAGCGGCGCACTTGGCGCAGCGTTTTACAAGAGCGTATGGAAAAGAAGACTTGAAACGTTGAAATCGGCAGGCTGCAACGCAATTCGTACAAGCCATAATCCGCCCGATCCGCTTTTGCTTGATCTTTGCGATGAAATGGGCTTTTATGTTATGGACGAAGCGTTCGATGAATGGGAAGGCTTTAAAAATAAATGGTGGCAAGGACATAACGTCTATCCGCCAAAGCATTACGGTTATGCCGATGATTTCCATGAATGGCACGAAAAAGATCTTGGCGATATGGTAAAGCGTGACCGCAATCATCCGTCAATTATTATGTGGTCGATAGGTAATGAAATTGATTATCCGAATGACCCATACGGCTATTTTGCTTTTGATAAGGTCACAGGCAACAACGACAAAAACAAGCCGCTTAAAGAAAGGTTATACAGCGAAGACAGACCGGACGCAAAGCATCTTACAGTCGCTGCAAAAGAACTTGTGAAAATTGTAAAAAATTTTGACACAACAAGACCTGTTACCGCTGCTCTTTCCTTTCCCGAAATGTGCGAATATATCGGGCTAACCGATGAGCTTGATGTCGCAGGCTATAACTATAAAGAAGAGTATTATGCCGAACACCGTCAAAAGCACCCGCAAAGATTTGTTTACGGGAGCGAAAACGGCCACGAAGAGGATAAGTGGAATTATGTAAAAAATAACGAAGATATCTGCGGTCAATTTTTGTGGACAGGTATCGACTATCTCGGTGAGGCAAAAGGCTGGCCATACAGGGCAAGCGCAGCAGGAATTATGGATCTTGCAGGCTTTGCGAAAAACTATAAATATACGCTTCGCAAAATCCTTTGGACAGATGAGCCTGTCGTTGAAGTATATACATTAAAAAAAGAAGAAAAAAATACAAAACCTTTTAATTCTATAGAAAATACATATACCAAAAGCTGGAATTACAGCGACAAAGAGATGGTCACGGCTGCGGTTATAACCAACCTTGAAAATCCTAAAATATATCTAAACGGCAAAGAGTACACTAAATTCAAAAAGGAAAAAAACTATGTTTATATTTTCACCGTACCTTTTGAAAAAGGTGAATTGACTGCCAAAGCTTTGGACAAAAACGGCAATATAATTGCTGATTCCGTCCGTACTCACGGCGATAAATTGAAGATTTCGACGAACACCGTTGATGATATTGACAGAGAAAGAAATTTGAGACTTATCCAAATAGAAGTTTCTCTTCAAGATGAAAACGATATTGCGGTAACGGATAACGACGTGGAAGTTTATGTTGATGTTGTCGGAAACGCACAGCTTCTCGGCATTGAAAACGGTGATATAACCGATCTTACCGCTTATAATTCTTCTTTCAGAAAGACCTTCGGCGGCAGACTTTTAGCTTATGTAAGAACGACTCCCGATGCTGAATTTGATATTAAATTCAATATTGGCAGTCCATTAAAAAAGAAAGCAAAAAGAAAAGCACACGGCAGTTTATAAAAAAACTTGCAAAAAATTTTAGGAAGCTCTGATTAAGCCTTAATCAGAGGTTCCTTAGAAAATGAGGGTAAACTATGCTTGCAAAAGATATTAACATAAGAGATCCTTTTATATTGCACGAAGGCGATACATATTACCTTTTCGGAACTCGTGCAAAAAATTTTGGTGTAAATGTAAAGGGTTTTGATGTTTATTTGACAAAGGATTTGAAGAATTTCAGCGAGCCTAAGAGCGTTTTTGAAGATAAAGGCTACTTTTTTGAAAATTCAACCTATTGGGCGCCCGAAGTTCATAAATTCAACGATAAATTTTATATGTTTGCAACCTTTACAAAGCCCAACGGTCTAAGGGGTACATATTCACTCGTTTCCGATACGCCTGAAGGACCTTTTGAACTTAACAGTAAAAACGCGCTTACACCTTATGAATGGGAAAGTCTTGACGGAACTCTTTATATAGAGAACGGCGAACCTTATCTTGTTTTCTGCCGCGAACATACACGGATTATTGACGGAACGGTCGAATATATAAAACTTAATAAGACGCTTTCGCAGGCGGTCAGCGAGCCTGTGACTTTATTCAAAGGCTCAGAACCGTTCTACATCCTTCATCCTGACAACAGCGGACACTATGTAACGGACGGACCGTTTATGTTCCGTACGAAAAAGGGAAGACTTCTTCTTATCTGGTCAACTTTCATTGACGGAAAATATGCTCAATGTGCTGCAAGAAGCGACAACGACAGCATTACGGGTAATTTTATACATCTCGATCCGCTGATAACCGACGACGGCGGTCACGGAATGATTTTTGAGTATGAGGGCGACCTTATGCTCACCTTCCATACACCTAATAAGACCGGTTATGAAAGACCGGTGTTTTACAAAATCCAAGACCTCGCGGACACATTAAAGGTCATAAAATAAATTTTTGAAAATAGCTTTAAGGAAGCACTGATTAATTCAGGGTGTCTTAATTGGCGAGGAAATTTTTCGTCAGTTTGTTCAAAAATTTGAGGCAATACTTTGTGTATTAACGAGAATTTTTGGGCAAAATGACGGAATAATTTACCGTCAAGAAAGGCAGCTTGTATTAATCAGTGCTTCCTTAAAAAGCAAAAATCCGAAGTGAGCCAAAAACTTCGGATTTTCCTATTTTAAAATTTACCTGCTGCTATTAAAGAAAACTTTGAATAAATAAATACTTACTCAGTCGTCAAGTATAGATGTAATAACGGGTTTTCCGTATTTATCAAGAAGCGGAGTAAGACCGCCGGCATAACCGCCTGCTATGTGGAAGATATAGTTTACGCCGGTTTCCTTATCAACCCAGATCTCAAAACCGCTAATGCTTCCTTGAGAATAGGTTTTAATAAATCTGTTGCTCTTTTTTAACATGATAACACCTTCTTAATTAAATTTGTTTAAGTGATAATTGCCGGTTGATTGCTCATTGATAATATCAAGATTTACTTTTACCCGTTTCGCGGCGTAATATTAAAAGTCTTCATAAATCTAATCCGCGTAACTCCTGCGGACGATGTCCGCCGATGCCTGCCTGTGAGAAGATGCAACCGCAATAATTTTGTCGGTAAAGGTTATATTCTCTTGAAAGCTCAATTGAGCGCTTGTAGCCGTTTTTCTTTTTGAAGTCTGAGGGCAAGTGCTTAACTTTGTAAATTTGCGCAAGCTCTTCGCCGATTTCATTTATCTTTGCGGCATTTTTGAGTGGACTTATTGATAGGGTGGTTGTGAAATAATCAAAGCCCTTTTCCTTCGCAAGCTTTGCCGTTTCGGTAAGTCTCAGCCTATAGCACGCAAAGCACCTTTCGCCGCCCTCGCGGATATTTTCAAGCCCTTTGACGGCGCCGTAAAATTCGTCAGGGTCAAATCTTCCTTCAATATAGCCGATTTTATTTTTTGACGGCAACTGTTCAATGAATCTTTTTTGCTCGCTGACTCTGTGAAAATATTCGCTTTCGGGGTAAATGTTGGGATTATAATAAAAAACGGTTATGCTGAAAAACTTTGAAAGATATTCAAGACAATAGCTGCTGCATGGCGCACAGCACGAATGAAGAAGCAGAGTAGGGACAGTACCGCTTTTTTGGTTTTCTTCAATTATTTTTTCAAGCTCTTTTTGAAAATTCCGCATATGAGTTCACCTCGTTTTTTGAAATATTAACACATATATATAACTGTTGTCAAACGCAAAACCGCCGGATTTTTAAGGCCGGCAGCTTTGCATATATAAGGAAAGGGTGTGAAGAAAGCTAAGTGTCACATAATTAGCGGCTAACACCTTTGCCGCAAACGGCGTGCATATTTCCGTGATTTCTTGAAATACGTCAGTTTTACTTCATCGTTTTTGAGAATCCGACTGTGCAACTGCACGACAATAATTATGTGCAGGTCCTTATTTATCTGCCGAATCGGTTGTCTTTGAACTTCCGTCAAGACCGCGCATATCAATTATTGAGCTGCCTCCGGTTGCAAGGGGAAGTTCACCGTTCCATTTTTGAACCTTTTCGTATTCAATGAGGTTGCCGTTTAGGGATTTTGTGATAACGTTGTTTGCATCAGCCTGAGCTTTTGCCTTTTTTTCAATAGCTTTTGCTTCTGCTTCGGCCGCAATAACTTTTTTCTTTGCTTCCGCTTCGGCAATAACGATTTCCTGTTCCTGTTCGGTCTGGGTTTTGATAAGATTCTGCTCCGCTACCTGCTTTGCTTCAATAGCCGCGTTAAATTCAGCCGAAAAGTCGAAGTTTACAATGTTAAATTTTTCGATAACTACGCCGTATTCGTTTACCTTGCCTTCAAGGGCTTCCTTAATTTCGTCACCTACCTGGTTACGCTTTGTTATAAGCTGTTCGGCGGTGTATTTTGCGGTAACGGCTTTTACGCTCTCTTTTACAGCGGGCAGAAGAATAATATTTTCATAATCCGAGCCTATATTCTTGTAAATTCTTGCGCTTGATTCAAAGCCCACACGGTAGTTGACCGCAATTGAACTGCTTACTGTCTGAAGGTCTTTTGAAACAGCGTTTGCTTCAATCTCAATAACTTGAATTTTGTTGTTGATGATTTTAACATTTTGAACAAACGGAACTTTGAAGTTTAAACCTTCTGTAAGTATCCTGTCGCTTACTTTGCCCATTGTAAGCACAACTCCTGTGTTGCCGGCGGGAACAATAGTCAGAGATGCGCTTATGATTATAAGGGCAAGAACTGCAATTACAATAAAAATAATCGGTTTTTTATTAAACCTGATATTTTTTACATCGGTGAATTTTACATTTTTTTCAAACATTTTTTTGTTCTCCTTTCAAAAAGAGACATTGTTGCGAGTCCCTCTTTTGTTGTGACTTGATTATATAATAGGTTCATATGAATATCAAATGTCAATTTTAGACAATTTTAGTCAAAAACGTCCAATTTTTGAAATTATCTCACTATATCTTGGATTCTCTAACATTTTCTAAATTTTTTTAATATTTTAAATATTAGAACAAATTTATAATTTAGCAATAAAAGACATAATAAACATAGTATAATTAATTGTAATAATAAAGGGAAAATCAAGTAAAGACCGAAAAAGACTTTTGATATTACTTAGGAATATCTGATTAAAACACGCTTTAGGATTAATATTTATCTTACTTGTAAATATTACGTAATACTTTGTTAAAATACTCGGCAATACACAAAGTATTGACTTAGGTTTTTGAAATATAAAAATATACTTTAAAATTAGTGACAAAGTATTTTTGCGGTGTAAAATTATAATTTTATATAATTCCTATCCCGCGTAATTCTTGCGGGCGATGCC
>CANQLQ010000101.1 GCA_947624755.1 uncultured Clostridia bacterium
CACATACACCCATTCAATGCCGTATTCCGTCACGGTTTCAACTGCGCTTGACGCTCTCTCCCATGCGGTCGAAGGCTGGTTTTCACCAAAATGCACCGATATTCCAACCATGTTCGCCGAAAAAGCGATACCGATGATATGGCACGGGCTGAAAGAGCTTGAAAGAACAAACGAAGTTCCCGATTCCAAAATCAGAAAAGATCTTTATTACGGCTCGCTTTACGCAGGAATTACCCTTGCTTATTGCGGAACGGCATTTCCTCACCCTCTCGGCTATGTGCTTACCGAAAATTACGGTACAGCGCACGGAACGGCTTGTGCGGCTTTTATGCCTGAGCTAATTGACCGGGCGCAAAATTATGAAAACGAAAAGCTGCAAAAGCTTCTTTCTTTGACAAAAGAAACAAAGGAAAGCTTCAAAAAAACAATAGTCGGTCTTACCGACACAGGCGAAATAAAGCTGACGCATGAACAGCTTGAAAAATACTGCTCAAGGTGGAATGACGCGGTTCCAAACAATTTTAAATTTTCGCCGGGCGGATTTACAAAAAAGGACGCAGAAAAAGTTCTAAGTAAATTTATAAAGTAAAAGGAGATTTAACGATGAAATACGCACTTGTAGGTTGTACCGTTCTTGACGGAACCAAAGATATGACCGCAAAAGAAAATATGACCGTTATTGTAAACGGCGACAAAATCGAGGCGGTCAAAAAAACGCACGAATTGAATCTTGACGGTATGGAAATAATTGACCTTAACTGGAAATATCTTTGCCCCGGGCTTATAGATACCCACGTTCACCTTCCCGGAAGCGGAAAGCCTGTCTCGCTCAGTATTCTTCCGAAAAATGACGGAACAAAAATGAATATTTTTAAATCTGCTTTATATAAATCAATGGAAAGCGGACTTATACATGATGTTATTTTGAAGATGGTTCAAAGCAGCCTTACCGCAAAAATCAATTCCGGCGTCACTACCTGCCGTTCTGTCGGCGAGCTTTGCTGGACTGACCTTGAAAACAGAGAACTTATAAATAACGGCAAATATATCGGACCTCATCTTCTCGTTTCCGGCGCCGGGATAAGTGTGCCGAACGGTCACATGGCAGGCACAATGGCAACAGTCTGCCGAAGTGAAGACGATTGCAGAAAAGCCGTTGATACGGCCGCCGAAAAAGGAGTGGACTGGATAAAGATTTTTGTCACGGGCGGAGTTCTTGACGCTTCGGAAAACGGTGAACCTGCCGCGCTTCGTATGCCCCTTGAAATTGCAAAAGCCGCCTGCGACGAAGCGCACAAAAAAGGCTTCAAGGTCGCTTCTCATGCCGAAAGCAAAGAAGGCGTCCGCATTTCACTGAAAGCCGGCGCCGATTCCATTGAGCACGGCGCACAGATGGACGAAGAAATAATAGACCTTTTCAAAAGGAACAAGTCTACGCTTACTCTTACTGTTTCCCCTGCCATAGCAATTGCAAAGCTTCCCGGCAAAATTACCGGAATGGACGAAAAGGCTATTAAAAGCTCGGTTTATGTAATGAACGAAATGATAGAAGGGGCAAAGCAGGCTCTTGCAAACGGTATTCCCCTTGCGCTCGGAACAGACGCCTCCTGTCCTTATGTAACGCAGTATGATATGTGGCGTGAGATTTACTATTTTTCAAAATTCTGCGGTGTAAGCAATACCTTTGCCCTTCACAGCGCAACACTCGGCAATGCCCAAATTCTCGGAATCAGCGACAAGACCGGTTCAATCGAACCCGGCAAAACAGCAGATATGATAGTTCTTGACAAAAACCCTCTTGAGGATTTAACTGCACTTAGGAATGTAAAAAAAGTCATTGTCGGCGGTAAACTAATTGACAAACCGCAGGTTAAAAAGAATAAAAAAATTGAAAATGCCCTTGATATGATACTCAAAGATTTATAATAATTCAAAAACTGTGCGAAAACTGCCGCCGAAACGCAGACGGGCTGCAATATGCATATTACTTAAGCGTGATTTAATCAGAGCTTCCTTAACATACGGCGGTGTTGTGTTTTTCGCACCGCCGCTTGTATATCTTGTATATATTAAATAGTTTTTATTTTTATCTACATATATTATTTGACATTTCGGCTAATAGAAGCTATAATTAGATGTATTGTTTTAGGAATACGGAGGTAAATTTATGAAACATCAGGATATACTCAACAAAATGACGCTCGAAGAGAAAGCCGCCCTTTGTTCAGGCAAGGATTTCTGGCATCTCAAGGGCATAGAAAGACTTGGCATTCCCGAAATTATGATTACGGACGGCCCTCACGGTCTGCGCAAACAAAATCCCGAAGGAAAAGGCTCAAGCCTTGAAAATTCCGTTCCTACAACCTGTTTTCCGACTGCCGTAACAACGGCTTCTTCTTGGGACCCGGAGCTTCTTTATGAAATGGGTGCGGCTCTCGGTGAGGAATGTCTTGCCGAAAAGGTAAGCGTTATTCTCGGACCCGGCGTCAATATCAAGCGTTCTCCTCTTTGCGGAAGAAACTTTGAATATTTTTCTGAAGACCCGGTTCTTGCCGGTGAAGCTGCAGCCGGTCTTATCCGCGGTATTCAGTCGAAAAATGTCGGCACATCACTCAAGCACTTTGCCGCAAACAATCAGGAAGCAAGACGAATGACAATAAGCAGCGTCGTTGACGAAAGAACGCTTCGCGAAATTTATCTTACCGGCTTTGAAATTGCCGTCAAAAAAGGCAAGCCTTGGACAGTAATGAACGCATATAACCGCATCAACGGTGTATACTGTTCGGATAACGAAGAGCTTCAGCAGAAAATCCTTCGTGACGAATGGGGCTTTGACGGTGTGGTAATGACTGACTGGGGCGCAGCTAACGACCGTGTTCAGGGCATAATTGCCGGCAACGACCTTGAAATGCCTTCATCGGGCGGGATCAATGACAAAAAAATTTGCGAGGCTGTACGAAACGGTGTTCTTGATATTAATATGCTTGACAAACGTGTTGATGCCCTTCTTGACCTGATTTTTAAATCAAAAGACGCACTTTGCGACTGTACATATGACAAAGATGCTCACCATGAGCTTGCACGAAAAGTCGCAGCTCAGTCAATGGTTCTTCTCAAAAATGACGACAATATTCTGCCTATTAAAAAAGGCGCGAAAATTGCGGTTGTCGGTGAAATGGCAAGAGCGCCGAGATATCAGGGCGCAGGAAGTTCGCAAATTAATCCGACCAAAATTTCCAATGCTTTCGACGAGCTTTGCAAAACAGGCTTCAATCCGTCATACGCACCCGGATATAACAAAAAAAGCGACGCAATTTCTCAGACCCTCATAAACGATGCTATAGAAAATTCAAAGCACGCAGACATCGTTCTCGTTTTCATAGGCCTTACCGAAGCTTATGAATCCGAAGGCTATGACCGTAAGCATCTTCACCTTCCGGATTCACATAACAGACTTGTTGAAGAGCTTTGCAAAGTCAACGAAAATGTTGTTGTCGTCCTTGCCGGCGGTTCACCGGTCAAGATGCCGTGGCTTTATGATGTAAAAGCTGTCCTTAACAGTTATCTCGGCGGTCAGGCAGGCGGAGAAGCTGTAGTTGACATTCTCACCGGCGCAGTTAATCCGAGCGGTAAGCTTGCCGAAACCTATCCCATACATCTTCATCACACACCTTGCTGCAAAAACTTCCCGGGCAATGCGAAAACCGTTGAATATCGAGAAAGCGTTTATGTCGGCTACAGATATTATGACAGCGCAATGAAAAATGTTCTCTTCCCGTTCGGGTTCGGCCTTTCATATACAAAGTTTGAATATTCCGATATAAAGCTCAGCAAGAAGAAAATTATGGATACCGACACAGTTAAGGTATCTTACAAAATTAAAAATGTCGGCGATGTTGCCGGCGCAGAGATTTCTCAGGTTTATGTTTCCGACGTCGAAAGCACTATCTTCCGTCCGGTAAAAGAGCTTAAAGGCTTTGCAAAAACCTACCTTGAACCGGGTGAAGAAAAGAAGGTTGAAATTGTTCTTGACAAGCGTGCCTTCGCATACTGGAACATCAACATAAAAGACTGGCACGTTGAAAGCGGCGCATTTGATATACTTGTCGGCGCATCGAGCCGTGATATAAGGCTTGAAGCAAAGCTTACCGTTACCTCGAGTGCAAAAGACGTTGTAATTCCCGATTACAGAAAAACTGCCGCAAACTATTACACAGCAAGAGCAAGGCACATCACAGACGAAGAATTTGAAGCGGTTCTCGGCTTTGACATTCCGCCGAAAGTTCACGACCGCAAAACTCCGCTTACCATACTCAACAGCCTTGAGGACGCAAAATATACAAAGTGGGGCGGCAGAATCAACTCTATGCTTGACAAGGCTCTTACCCTCGCTTTCAAAGAAGAAAGCGGTATGGCGGGTATGATAAAAGCCATGGCGGTTGAAATTCCCATTCGTAACTTTGTTACAATGAGCAGCGGCGTTTTCAGCGAAAAAATGGCTGAAGGTCTTCTTATGATTCTCAACGGTACAGGTCCGGCTATAGGTCTTGCCAAAATTCTCGGCGGTCTTGTCGGCGCAATCAAAAAACTCCCCGCTCTTCTCAAATCAATTTAACAGGTGATTTTATGATTTTTAAAAACTTTCAAAATATAAAGCTTTCGGCTCTCGGCTTCGGCGCAATGCGTCTGCCCCAAAAAAGTGACGTTTTTACAGATATTGACGAAGAGCTGACGGCAAAGATGATTGACTATGCAATAAAAAACGGCGTCAACTATTTTGACACCGCTTGGGGCTATCATGACGGAATGTCGGAAACCGTTTTGGGCAAGGCGCTTTCAAAATATCCGCGTGAAAGCTTTTATCTCGCTACAAAATTTCCCGGCTATGACCTTTCAAATATGCCGAAGGTAGAGGAAATTTTTGAAAAGCAGCTTGAAAAATGCGGTGTCGAATATTTTGACTTTTATCTTTTTCACAATGTTTGCGAAATGAACATCAACGAATATCTCGACGAGCAGTATGGTATTTATGATTATCTGATAAAGCAAAAGAAAAACGGCAGAATAAAGCACCTCGGCTTTTCCGCTCACGGAAGTTATGAAGTTATGAAGCGTTTTCTTGACGCTTATGGCAAGGATATGGAATTTTGCCAAATTCAGCTCAATTTCATTGACTGGGAATTTCAGGGCGCAAAAGAAAAGGTTGAACTTCTTTCAAAATATAACATTCCCGTTTGGGTAATGGAACCTCTTCGCGGCGGAAAGCTTGCAAAACTTCCCGAAAAGTATGAAGAAAGACTCAAAGCGCTTAGACCTTCCGAACCAATTCCCGCTTGGGCTTTTCGCTTTATTCAAAGCATTGACAGCGTTACGGTTACACTTTCGGGTATGTCTGATTTTGACCAAGTAAAAGCCAATATTGAAACATTCAGCGAGAACAAGCCGCTAAATGAAGAAGAAAGCAAAACAATTCTTGAAATAGCAAAAGAAATGGCAAACGGAGTTCCCTGCACGGCTTGCCGCTACTGCACAAGTCATTGTCCACAGGAGCTTGACATTCCAAACCTCATTAGCCTTTACAATGAACACAGCTTTACCGGCGGCGGTTTCATCGCACCCATGGCTCTTATGGCGGTTGAAAAAGATAGGCGCCCCGATGCCTGTATTGCCTGTAGAAGCTGTGAAGCGGTCTGTCCGCAGCAGATAAAAATCTCAGAAGTTCTTGCGGATTTTGTTGAAAAGCTAAAATAAAAATTTTCATATACATTAATAATAAGGAAGCTCTGAGTAAATCTAATGCACGCATGGCATGGCAGGCATCGCCTGCACGAGTTACGCGGGCACGCATGGCGTGCGGCAATTACGCGGGATAGAAATTATATAAAAATATAATTTTACTCCGCGAAAACACTTTGTCTCTAATATGGAAGTATATTTTTATGTTCCAAAAATCTAAGTTAATACTTTGTGTATTGACGAGTATTTTGGCAAAGTATTACGGAAAATTTGCAAGCAAGATGAGTATTAAGCCCTAAGCTTGATTTTATCAGAGGTTCTTTAGTATAAAAAGGAGAGATAAATTTATGAAAACATGGAAAAAAATCGTAATTGCAATTGCAGCCGTTGTTCTCGCTGCCGCAATTTTGGGTGTAGGTCAGATGTTCATCTATTATCCGCACTATAAAGCAAACAAAGAAGCTGTTTCAATAAAAGACATTGACGACAAGGGCGAACTTCGAGTTATGAGCTGCAATCTTCGCTGCATTTCACCTACTGATTTTGGCAAAAAAAGCTGGTTTTACCGCGCCGACCTTCAGATAAAAAACATTGTTTCGGAAGCTCCCGATATAATCGGTTTTCAGGAATCAACAAAATATCACTACGCCTACCTTTGCGACGTTCTCAAAGAATATGACTCGGTAATAACCTATCGTGACAATGCCTTTCTTTCCGAAGGCTGCCCCGTTTTCTATCGTGCCGACAAATATACGCTCATTGACAAAGGTTCATTCTGGCTTTCGGAAACACCCGAAGAAATGAGTAAAGACTGGGGTTCCGCCTGCTACAGAGTATGCAGCTATGTAATTCTTGAAACGATTGATTCCAAAACCTCGTTTGTTGTTTTCAACACTCACCTTGACCACATCAGCGACGAAGCAAGAATCAACGGTATTAAAGTTATTCTTGACAAAATAAAAGAATTCGGCGGTCTTCCGTCAATGATTATGGGTGACTTCAACGCCGGAGAAAACAGCGAAACCTACAAGAGTGCAACCGAAAACTTCCTCGATGCAAAATATCAGACTGACAATACAGTAAGCGGTTGTACATACCAAAACTTCGGCCGGGCCCTTGACAGAGAAAACATTGACTATCTTATGATTTCAAAGACAGGCTTTACTGTAAATTCATATAAAGTCGTAACAACAACCTATGATGGAGTTTATCCAAGCGACCACTTTCCAATTTCAATCAGTTTGCAGTTTGCGGATTAAAAAGGATATAGAAAAATTCAGCTCCCGTGAAAAATCGCGGGAGCCAGCGTGTAGAAAAAGTACGTATCGCTTGGCAATATGCACAAAAGGAGTAATATTATGGAGAACCTCCGACCGAGCCAACAGGCGAGAATTCCCACCGAAAAACGATCCACCGGACTTGTTTTTCGCCCCTCCTGAACTCTTTTAGACAAAAAATTCGCAGCCTGCGGGCTGCGATGAGGGCGCCGCCCCTCAACCCCGCCGCCTTTTGAAAAAGGCGGGCGAAAACTTTTATCGCAAAACAGTTT
>CANQLQ010000102.1 GCA_947624755.1 uncultured Clostridia bacterium
GTCAAGTAGGGTAGCTTGTATTAATCAGTGCTTCCCTAATGGTTTTACTATCACCTATAATTGTATTGCATCTATATATTGCTTTGAGGCGTTTATTTACAATGAGAGTAACGAAAAAAGTAAAGGGGTAATTGCGATTCTCGATAATGGAAGCGACACTTCGTTAGTTAGCAAAAAACTAATCAACGAACTTGAATTAAGGGAAATTAGTGAAGGAAAGAATGAGCGAGAATCAGCCGGAGGAATTTATAACGCAAATGAATATGTGGTTAATGTAGAACTTCCAGAAAATTGTTTTGTTAATGAATTAAGAGTTCAGTCATCGGAAATAAAGGTTGCTGATTTTATAATAGGTACAGATGTCTTATCAAAAGGCAACCTATATATAACAAATACTTTAGAAAAAACAATTATTAGGTTTAAATTCAATTAAGTGTATATGATATATGAGTAATGGCAAAATTGCTATTACCTCAAATAGCGATGTTGAGCCAAAAGTTATTTCTTCTGAATTAGGATCCAATAATGTTGGTATATCAATTTCAAGTTGGAGCAAAGATAAAAAAATTACAGTGGAAATATTAAAAGATGTTCAATATTCGTCATATGATGAATATTAGTGACTAATTATTATTAAAGGGGCTGTCGCTCTTCGTTTTACCGATTGCAACAGCCCCTTTTTCCACGCATAAATGCAGGTATCCGAGACTCACAAATTTTGTGAATCTCGAATTTTTTTAGTTTGTTTTTTTAGCCTCAAGTCCTTGCCGGTCAATCTTTGGGCATGAATGATTCACAATCTGTACATTCAACCTTTGTCGGGTTGCTTTCGTGAGTTCCGACTTCAATTTTGTCAAGTGTGCAGTTGTTTGAAACATTGCAGTGATGTCTGCACTGACTTACCGTGCAGCCGATTGATTTGTTTGCCTTATCTCTACAATCCATAATAAAACCTCCGGATAAAAATAATTAGCCCGACCGGCCAAACTGATCGGGCTTTAATTTTATTCTTTCCGGTGTCAAGTCAGATATTCATCAAAACTCACCAAAATGAAGAAATGAATTAATTATTCTTTCAATTATTTTACCAATTGAATTAAAAATATTTGCAAAAAAATCAGCAATGCCGCTAAAAATATTGGTCTGAACAGAAGATACATTCTGACTGAGCATATCGGAAAAGTAACCGAGCATCGGACCAAATTCTCCAAGCATCATAGCGCCGATAATTGCGCCGACAATTTCTTTTTCTTTACCGTCAAGACCTGAGATCATATCGTTTCTGAAAATATCAACGGCAGCCGGATTGTTATTATGTTTGCCAACAAGGTTGAGATACATTACCATATAGAAGAACATACTTGTTGTGTCGGTTGAAGATTCTTTGGCATTACCGTAAACATCGGTTGCAGAAGCAAATGCGCCTTCGGGAACATTAATAAACTGAACCTTATTAGTATCAAGCTTGTTGTTTCCGTTTGCAATAAGATTGAACAGACCCTTCATTGTTTTGAGTTCGTCTCTTTCAATTGTACCGCGTGTAATATGGCTCATGAAAAGAGCTTCAAGAGCAGGATACATAAGGAGCTTGTATGAAAATGCCATTTGTGAAACAACATTGAGCATATATTCAAGAGGTCCCATTTGAAGAGCCTTTTTGACTATCGCTTTAATAAGAAGCTTTGCAATAATATCGCCTTTTGTCTTATTGTAATCGCCAAGAAGCTCTTGATCTTCAAAATCAAAGCCGAAAACGGTAAGAACCGGTGTATAGTTGACGTTTGCATCTATCCAGTTATGCTGTATTACATCTGAAAGTCCGCTGATGTCGGCAATAGCCGAATAAAACCCGTCCTCGTTTGAATAAGCGTTGCCGGTAAGAAGAATTTCACGGAAATCAGGATTTATAAGTTTACCTATGAAGTTAGTGAAGCTCGTTGCATTATTTGCTGTGTAAAGCTTTACCGAACCGTAAGAGCCGATCTTGTTTTTAAGAACGGAAAGAAGATATGTATTGATGTTTGCTTTGAGGATATTGAGATCCCCTTTAATTGATTCATCACCTGTAGTGTTTGCAATTTTAGCCCAGAAAACCGGAGTACCCGAATAAAGATCATAAGCCGTATAACCAAGGAAATTGATCTGTCTTGCCAAGTTTTCATCGGCAACAACAGCCTCCATACCGTCTTCGCCTGCAAGACCGCCTATGTCAAAGTCAGCATATTTATTGAACATATCGGCCAAAGCTTCATAGTCGATACTGCCGACAAGAGAATCAAGAAGAGAACCACCCTCACCTTCTGTCTCATCAGCGGCATAGCCTACAATTCCAAACGATGAAAAAATCATCAGAAGCGATAAAAGTACTGCAACAAGTTTTTTCATAAAATATTGCTCCTTTACTTTTGCTTGAAAATTGTACTTCGGAAGTGACGATTAATTCAGTACTTCCATTATCCAAGCATTAATATACATACTTAGTATATCATTCATTTTTGATTATGTCAATAAACATTAATTAAAAAACAAAATATCTTAATTTCCGTAATTACAAAAAATTATTACAGACAATAAGGGATTCTCCCTATTGCTGTTTATTTATCTATACTGTAAATAATCAATAAACCGTTTCACCGCAAGCGATGCGGTTTTCTTATCTCTCAGAGCAAGTCCTAACTTTCGGTATGCCGGAACGTCAAGCTCTTTAGCCAAAATTCTGTATGGCACCCGCTTTAAGATCAGTTCGGGGAGTATCGCTATGCCAAGACCGCTTTCAACCATTGACATTACCGCGTAATCATCCCAAGTGGTGAATTTCACATTTGGCGTGAGGTTATTACGCTCAAAAATCTCTGAGATCTCCGCCTTTGCACCTTTTTCAAGCAACATAAAAGGTTCATTGCATAATGCTGTTATGGGGAATTTATCGCAATCTTTAAGCGGATGATTTTCGGGGATAATCGCCATCAGTTTATCTTCCTCTAAGAAGATCGTTTCAAATTCGGGATATGTCGGCAGTCTTAAAAATCCGCAATCGACCCTTCCCGTATGTATCCATTCCTGAATTTCGGTATAATCACCAAGCAAAATCTCATAGTCAATATTGGGGTAATTCTTTTGGAACTTTTTTATTATGTTAGGCAGCCAATGCGTTGCTACACTTGAAATTGTACCAATGCGGATAAGTCCCGATTGCAGACCGTTTAGCTCATCTGCCTGCATTTTAAGTTTATCAAAATCGGCACAGAGATTTTGAACGTAGGGCAATAACTTCATTCCATCGCTTGTCGGCTTAACTCCGCTTTTGCTTCGTTCAAGAAGCGTGATTCCCCATTCCTTTTCAAGATCGGCTATCATCCTGCTTACACCCGACTGCGTATAGTTTAGTATTTCTGCCGCCTTTGTAAAGCTGCCGTATTCAACTGTCTTAACAAACGACAAATATTTTTGCAGATTCATATCCATAATTAACATTCATTCCAATATGTGATTTTTAGCATTACAAACATTTGCTTTTGTTATGCTTGATATTATGATATACTATTTTCATATCAAATGCAAGAGGTATCATTATGAATAACAAGGCATTTTTCAAATATATATTTGCTTTGCTGCTGTTCGGCTCAAACGGAATCGTAGCGGGTTTTATTGAACTTGGCAGTCTGCAAATCGTACTGCTTCGTACACTGATAGGCAGCGTTTTTCTTATTGCCTTATTTTTTATAAGCGGCGGCAAATTGACTTTTTATAAGTACAAAGGGCAGTTTTTATTTCTGGCTGTGTCGGGCATTGCTATGGGGGCAAGTTGGATGTTCCTCTACGAAGCATACGCTCGCATCGGTGTCAGCATTGCATCTCTTTTGTACTATTGCGGACCTGTCATCGTTATGGCGTTATCACCCATTTTGTTCAAGGAACGATTAGCCGCAAATAAAGTTATAGGTCTTGTTGCCGTGCTTATCGGTGTTGTGCTGATAAACAAAAACTCCTTTGACGGCAGCGGCGATATGTTTGGTATTGCCTGCGGTTTGCTCTCAGCCGTAATGTATGCCTTTATGGTTATCTTCAATAAGAAAGCAAAGGATATTGTGGGACTTGAAAATTCCACATTGCAGCTTACGATAGCCTTCTTAACGGCAGCGGCTTTTGTAGGTTTAAAGCAAGGTTACACAATGCAAATTTCCAAAGATAGCATAATTCCTATCTTTATACTCGGTCTGTTAAATACAGGCATCGGCTGTTATTTTTACTTTTCCTCAATTGGTAAGCTAAAAATACAGACGGTAGCGATCTGCGGATATTTGGAACCGTTATCGGCGGTACTGTTTTCGATGTTGTTCTTAAAAGAAGTTATGTTGCCTTTGCAGATGATAGGCGCAGTGTTTATAATTGGCGGTGCAATGGCAGGAGAAATTGTGAAAAGGGATTGACGAGCTCCAAAATGTATGTAAGAGAACTGCCCTGCGATGCCTTTTAGATGTTAATGTCGTGGAATTTTTGCTTTGGTTCGTATGAAAATTGCTTTGCCGGATTCAGTTTTCTCCATGAGCGGACATACTCTTTTTCAAGCTTACTGTAATCCAATTTCTCGCATATTTCCACCAATTTAAACACCGGATCGTTTTGCGGAATAATTTTTTCGATTTCTAACGGTAAAACCACATGATTTCTGTCTTGATACATAGTACAACATTACTGCTTTTTATATGTTTTTTGGTAATTAAATTATACTATGAAAGCGACAACCTGGTAACCTTTTTCGGGTTGCCCGGTTGTTTTTTCTTCTTAGAGTCTTGGCTTAGTACGACAGCCTCTTTTTTCATTGCACAATCTTAGCGAGCAGTATATTTGTATAGCCGGCATACAAACACCTCGTTAGGGACAGCCTAAGACCCACCATATCATCATTTGTCACTCTTTGCAGGCTGAACATTTGAACCTTTATTAGGTGGTTGAGTAGATATAGACTTTGTAGGTTGATACCCTTCATTTATTCCTTTCTTGGGTTGATACCCACGCTGCTCAATGTTAGGCTGATAACCAAAATTTGTATCAGGATTAGGCTTCTTTGTGTCGCTCATTTTTTCACTTCCTTTATTTTAGAAATTCTATAGTTTCAATTTCATCTTTCGCAACAAGTATTCCATTGCTTTTGTCATCTTCGATCCAATTCATATCTTCTTTAATGTTGTAAGTTTTTTCAATATAAAGATCTCGTTCTTCAGCGTTAGAAGATGCAAAAGAATGCTCGGAGAATTTCCCATATATGGTTTTACCATTTTTCAAAGTTACAATGATCCACGATTCTTCTTGTTTTGAAAAGTAATAATCCCATGCAGTTGGAACGGGATGAATCTTATTGACCCTCATTTTTGCAAACAACCACTCGATGAATCCCTTTTGCTTTACAACCCCGATAAAAATAGCAAGTAGAGTTGCTCCTGCTACAGTTATTGCAAGTAGCAAAATCCAATATATTGTGGTATGTTCCTCAGAAATTTTATTGAGCAATAGATACGCCCAACTCCAAACTGCACAATTAACAATGCTATACAACAAACAGGAGAAAAAATATCTGGAATCATTATGCTTAGTAGTAGGAACTAACGTATCCATAACGCTTTTGATAATAAAACCCGGCAAAAGAAATATACATGTGTAGAATACTACTTCCAGCGAGTCAATAGTCATATCCGAGCACCTCCATTATGGCAGTACGCTTTCAAGCACTTGCCAGTCATCACTCCCTATATCATCAGAGTAATGCTCCATACAGATGCAAAGTTCATCGGTTGTTGCATCGTTACGGACAATGCCGCCTTTTAAACCATGTTCGTCAAGGTATGCCTTTAACACACCAAATTTCTTTGGTGTATAAAGATCTATGTCTTGGCTATTGCCGCTGCGGTCAAAGCCGCCTTTTGTTTCGATTATCCATATTTCGCCGTTTACAGAAATAAGATAATCGGGATAGAACAGCTTTTGCCTATTTGAATTATCTGTATATACGATAGAAAAGTATTCGTTGCCCTTATCTCCGTTTTTATACCACCATTCCACGCTGTCGGAATGCTCACAGAATTTTTCAAATTTAACCTCCGGCGTAGATCGCGGAGCGGCAGATGACAGATAATTCTGATATACATTTTTCTTCATCACGAGCTGTGTTTTCGCCTCGCCGTTGTAAGTAAACAAGCAAGATTGCGGAATGCGGAATTCATAATAGGATTTTTTCGGTATATCAAGCTGCATCTGAGCCAATTCATAAGCCATAGCTTCACGCACCAAATGGCGGATCCGGTCAGCATTGTTAATGACAAAGGCATATACGCTTCTTGGCTCTAAAGAAAGAATTTTGCGTGAGTAGGTAAACTTCTTATCAAACAGCTTGCGGATAATCGTATTCATATAGGAATACTCCATACCGATTTCCAAGCCGATTTTACCGATAGTACGGTGATATTCACGCCCGTGTTTATGCGTACTTAACGATTCAACAACCTTGATATCATTCAGATCCGTCGATGAAAAATCAAGGGTTGCAGCTTCCCCCGAAAAGGTGTGTCGCACAATATTCTCATTTAATTCAAAGCCGGCGGCTTGTAAGCGGGTACGATTTTCAGTTTTGTTCGCTGTGACGCCGTATTCTTTTTCTGCGTAGGAGGCAATCGCTTGTAATGCTTTTTGCGGATTACGGGTGCTTGTTACCATAGTTCTCTGCTCGCTTGTAAGTGTTATGTTTTTATACTCATTTTTGAGGAAAATGGTACAAGCATTTAACGCACTCTTATCGAGAGCCATTTTTACGCCTGCGGTGAATTTTTCATCGAAGGTATAAAGATAGCAACTGTCGAGCAAATCACTTTTATAGTGTTTTGCTTCGGGCATACGGCGGATACGACCTATCGTTTGTATCTCAAAGGTTTCGTCCATATTGTCGCGGAGCTTCACAAGAATATGCGCTCTCGGGCAGTCCCAACCCGTTGCAACCGCTTGTTTTATAATAACCGCAGAGACGGC
>CANQLQ010000103.1 GCA_947624755.1 uncultured Clostridia bacterium
CGTAATTGCTGCACGCCATGCGTGCCTGCGGGCGATGCCCGTGGGCGACCACATGGGGTCGCCCCTACGCGTGCAGTGGTGTTAATATAAAGATTTACATAAACCTACCCCCGTGGACTATGTCCATTGACTAATCCATTGACAAAAATTATATAAACTTAAAATTACTTTTATAAAATATTACGTTCTTTATTGACTATTTGCTCTATGTTTAGTAAAATGAAATACAATTTGAGATTAGGAGATGCATAATTATGTCACATAACGAAATTTTGCTCAAATCTGAAAATATTTTTGTTGGTGAAAACAAAAAGGACGCTTCTAAAATTGTTGATAAAAATTCTCGTACAAAATGGGTCGGCGGTCAGTTCCCGGCAATTATTCAGATTGATCTTGAAAATAATTATCATATCAATAAAGTTACGCTTGAAATTCCGAAAAACAGTTACAGTATTTTCGCCGTTTTTGCAAGCTGTGACGGCGTAAACTTTGGTGAAGTAGCAAGACAGGACAGCGAGCTTGTTTCAAAAGGAAAATATGAAATTGACTGTGATTTCTTTGCAAGATTCGTGCGTGTTCTCGTTAAGTATAATTCACACTCACCGTATGTTGAAATAAAAAATATTGAACTTTACGGTGATAAATGCGATTGGCAAGTTGATACTTTTAACGCTGTTTTCCCGGAAAAATTTGAGGACAGCGAGTATAACACAGAAATTACTAATGACGATGCTATAAATGAACTCTACGGTATCGTTGAAAGAACTGTCGGCGCTCAGTATAAAAGCTGGTTTGTTCTTGAAATTGCTGAAAGCGAAAAGGAATTTTATGAAATTTCCGACTGTAACGGTAAAATTAAAATTACGGGTAACAGCGGCGTTAATATTGCCGCAGGTATAAACTATTTTTATAAGTATTTCTGTAACGTACATATCTCACAGGTCGGTAACAATACCGTTATGCCCGAAAATATTCCTTTAGTCGAAAAAACAATTCACGTTGAAACTCCGTTTAAGGTAAGATATTCCTATAACTATTGCGCCCTTTCATATACAATGGCCTTTTGGGGAGAAAAGCAATGGCAGAAAGAGCTTGACTGGCTTGCTCTTAACGGCGTAAATGTTATCCTTGACATCACTGCCCAAGAGGAAGTTTGGAGAAGATTCCTTTCAAAGCTCGGCTATAATAACAACGAAATCAAAAGCTTTATCACCGGACCTGCATATTACGCATGGTTCAATATGGCAAATATATATTCCGTAGGCGGTCCCGTTCATGACGGCTTTTTCAAAAAAAGAACCGACCTTGCAAGAAAAAATCAACTCTTTATGAGAAAACTTGGTATGATGCCTGTTCTTCAAGGTTATTCAGGCATGGTTCCCAAAGACATCAAAGACCACGTTCCGACCGCAGAAGTTATTGCACAGGGACTTTGGAATGAGCTTCCAAGACCGTATATGCTCAAAACTGACAGCAAGACATATATAGACTTTGCAAGGACCTTTTATGACTGTCAGAAAGAAGTTTTTGGGGATATTACAAAATATTTTGCAACCGATCCCTTCCACGAGGGCGGTACAAGCGGCAGAATGAAAGTTCAAACCGTTGCAAAACAAATAGTATCTCTTATGCTTGAAAACAATCCCGACAGCGTATGGATAATACAGTCTTGGGGTGAAAATCCTTCAAAAGAGCTTGTTGAAGGACTTGAAGGCTTCAAAGATCACGCTCTCATACTTGACCTTTATGCAGAGAAAAGGCCAAGATGGCAAAATTTCCTCGGAAAAGAATTTATGTCAACACCGTGGGCTTACTGTATGCTTAACAACTTCGGAGGAAGAATGGGACTTCACGGTCACCTTCGCACAATTGCAAAAGAAGTTTCGCGCGCAAGCAAAGAGGCCAAATTTATGGCAGGCGTCGGAATTACGCCGGAAGCTACTCACTCCAATCCTATTGTTTTTGATTTGTTTTTTGAAACAGCCTGGACACAAACCGAAAAAATAGAGCAAATAAAGCTTGATAACTGGCTCAAAGGATATATCAAAAGAAGATACGGCAATTATACCGATACGATGTATAAGGCGATTAAAATTCTTGATGATACGGCATACAATCCCGAACTCAACGAAAGCGGTGAAGGCGCACCCGAATCTGTTATCAACGCCCGCCCTGCCCTTAAAATAAAATCGGCTTCAACTTGGGGCAACGGAGTAATTGCATATGATAAAAAGCTGTTTGAAAAAGCGGTCGGTCTTTTTGTAAAAGACTATGATAAATTCTGCAAAAGTGAAGGCTACCTTTATGACCTCGCCGACCTTTTAAAGCAGGTTCTTTCAAATACAGCTCAGGAATATCAGCTTCGCATGGCAAAAGCATATACAGACAAAGACCTTATTGAATTCACAAAATGGTCGGACAAATTCCTTGACTTAATAGAATATACCGATAAAGTTCTTGCCTGCCAAAAAGAATTTTTGCTCGGAAATTGGATTTCCCAGGCAAAAGAGCTTGCCGCCGGCTTTGATGAATTTACAAAGAAAATGTTTGAATTTAATGCCCGTGCTCTTATTACAACCTGGGCAGGCGCAAGACTTGCGGCAGACAAAGGCGGACTTAAAGATTATTCAAATAAACAATGGGCAGGTCTTACGAAAGACTTCTACCTTGAGAGATGGAAAATATGGGTTGACAACTGCAAAGCGCAGCTTAGCAAAAAAGGTTCAAAAGATATTGACTGGTTCAAAATCGAAAGCCGCTGGGGCTGGCTTGAAAATGAATATCCGAGTGAAATTTCTGACCTTTCACTTAAAGAAGCTGCAGAAAAAATCCTTACCGATTACAGCGTTAAAAAATTATAAAGTTTAAGGAAGCATTGGATTTAATCAGTGCTTCCTTAGTATAATTGGGTCGATGATAACGGCGCAATATTCTTTCTTGCAGGCTCTTCTGATAAGCTTCGGTACAAGCTTGTCCATAGGCACGCTTTTCCCCAAAAAATTCCATTTGTAAATGCTTTTGAGGTTATGGGTTAAGATATATAAAAATATCTTTAAAGCGGTGCAGGCAGCTTATTGAGAGGTATCGTTAAAAGTTGCACTCCCTTATGTTTTTTATTCCTATAAAAAGTTGAACAATTAACGCAAACCGCATAACTCATATAATTCTTCAATATAAGGCGATTTATATTCCATGTATTTGTCTATATTATCGGGAAAAAGTCTTGCAGCGGTTTCCTTGACATAACTGTATTTTTTTACCGCCTCCGGATTCTTCCTTAAAAAATCTCTAAACATGATATGACGTAATAACTCTTTGGAATACCGGGGACACACATACAAATGATGCGCCTGCAAATGCGGCTTATCAGCATATTTAAAAGCTTCTCTGTCTTTTATTCCCAAGTCGCCTAAAGCATCTGCAATCTCCCGTTTTATATTTTCAAAATCCGTTTTCCATTTAGGGTCATACGGTAAAACAATTACTTTTTTGGTTTTCATTTTTAACTAACGAATAAAAAAACGGACACCAATGTTGACAGCTATTGTATCAAAATCAGTGTCCGATTCTGGTCCGAGTGGCGGGACTTGAACCCACGGCCTCTTGACCCCCAGTCAAGCGCGCTACCAAGCTGCGCCACACCCGGATATTTAATTTTACAAAGTATTGAGATTATATCACTATTAAGGTATATTGTCAATACATTTTCCAAATAAAGGCTAAATTTGTATAAAACTTTATAATTAAGAATTAACCATTATAAACCTACAATAAACATTGATTTCTTTTAACATGAGCAATATAATAAAGGAAGAAGTTTATAAGGTGTAGGATTTTTGTATAAGTGAAGTAACAGAACGCCGGTACTCTATGCGTGAGATTATGGAACATCTCGGTGTTAGCAGAGATATAGTTTTAAGGAACCGCTGAATAAATCACGCCTGCCGGCTGAACGCACATCTTGCACCGATATTTTCCGTCATTTTTGCCAAAAGCTCCTTGAAATACGTCAGTATTCCTGCGTCGCTTTTGACAATCTGACGAAAAATTCGGCGGCGCAATCTGCACGTTCGATTTAATCAGCGCTTCCTTAACTTGGATAGATAAGAAAAATATGCCCGCCACAAAAATTTGCAGACTCTAGAAATTCAAAATTAGCGAAGTAGATGCTTGGGCAAAAGCCGGCAATGCTTCTGATAAATAGGCACGGAAATTTTAGGGCGTATTTCAAAGCAGCACGGGGGAATAAAATTATGAAAGATGGGCTTGAATTAGATAAATTATTGGATAAAGCAAAAACCACTTCTCGTAAAGCGGTTAAAACAGTTTCGGATACGGCTTCTAATATTGTAGGGACTACGAAAAAGACTGTGGCAAATGTGACTGACAAAATAGTGGATACTGTTGAAGAAAAGCGAAATACTGCTGAAAAGGAACGGAAGGAATATTTCAAATCTGCAATGCTCCCTCTCATAGGAACTGAGTCCGAAATTTTTATTACTGCTCTGGGAGATTCTCCAATTAAATTGACAGACAGCAAAATCAATCAGATTAAATCAACCTTTCCTGTTTCACGGGAACATAATATCTTATGGGCAGACGCAGAATTCGATCTCCGTCCAAGCGGCATTGTTGTAACAGACCGTGGTATTTTTATTCGAACAAATGTAGGGTTGCTTGATGGTAAAATTAGAGTAAGTAATTTTGAGCTTGATGAACTAACAGCCGAAGAACAACAAGAGTTATTGCAGCATCGTACTCAATTTCATAGTGGGAAAGCTGTATTGCTTTATTATACCTGGGAGGATTTTGATGCCGGTTGGTTTACCGGCAATACTGAAATAGAAAATAAGGCGCTATTGGTAGAGCCTCAATGTTCCAAACATTTTATAGAAGTTTGCAAGAAATATTGTATGCAGATATCAAAAGATGATAGTGATGAATTTAATGTCACCGATTTTGAGGATAGTTATGATGAAGTAATTTCTAAAACGAGTGTCATAGCAGGCGCAGCGGTCGAATCATCTCAAACGGCTATTTTTGCTGAACAAAAAGCTCATATAAACACAGCTGCCGGTCACGGCGAAATGGCAGAGGAAGCTAATAACCTACTTGACCGTCTTAATGGATTGGATGCAAAAGTAATAGGGCGTGATAACGCAAAAGACGGTGCCGATAGACAAATCGGCGATATCCTTATCCAAACAAAGTATTATAATTCAGCCCGTGGTTCTTTAGAAGCCTGCTTTAATCCTGAAACAGGACAATATCGATATATGAGTGATGGTAAGCCAATGCAACTTGAAGTGCCTAAAGATCAATATCTAAAAGTCTTAGAAGGATTTAAAAACAAAATTAAAAACGGAAAAGTGCCTGGCGTTACCGACCCAAATGAAGCTGCTAATATTGTTAGAAAAGGACGATTAACATATCAACAAGCTGTCAACTTAACAAAACCGGGTACGATAGAATCTCTTTCCTATGATGCATTAACGGGAACAGTTACCTGTTCTTGTGCATTAGGAATTACATTTGTTGCTACTGTATTTTTAACTTGGCGAAGAACAGGTGATTTAAAGCAAGCAATTCAGTCGGGCGCATCGGCCGGATTGCAAGTTTTCGGAATCTCGTTTATTCAGCATATGGTAGTTTCTCAAATAGCAAGAACCGGGCTTGCTAATTCATTACTGGGACCAAGCCAATATGTTGTCGGAAAACTGGGATATCAGGCCTCTGCTACCATTGTAAACGGTATTCGAGCATTATCGGGAAAAGGAGCAATATACGGAGTTGCTGCATCAAAGCAGCTTGCAAAAATCCTAAGAAGTAATGTCTTGACTTCTGTCCTTTCCTTTGCGGTATTTTCTATTCCTGAAACCTATAATGTAGCAGTAAGGAAAATTTCTGGCGCCCAGTACGCAAAAAATATGAGTGTTCTTGCGGGTTCTATTGCTGCAGGTGCAGGCGGGGCCGTCGCAGCAGGTGTTGTTGCTGCAAAAGTTGCCGGTGCCGCCGGCACAACAGTAGCCCCCGGCGTAGGTACTGTTGTTGGTATTGCCGGAGGCTTTGTTAGCGGGGTTGTTGGGGCGAAAGTTGTCAAGGCTGCGGGGGATATTTTGCACGAGGACGATGTCGAAACGCTTGGAAGGCTGTTTAATGCCTACGTTTCCTGTATGATAGGTGAATATCTACTTGATGAGCCTGAAATTGATAAGCTTATAGACAAGCTTAATGAAATTAAGCAAAAGGAATTCAAGGTGCTATTTGATAATATTGAAAAGTCAGCAGAGCAAGAAACCGTTGTAAGAGGCTTCTTAGCTCCACATTTTGATACTGTGATTTCTGAACGCTCTCAATTTTCCCTTCCGTCTGCTGAAAATATAATAGAGGCTATGGTGGATTTAAGGAAGCTTTGAATAAATAAGCAATTAAAGCTGCATTATAAGGTAAATTCATAATTTTTTTGCAGATTATGTTCTGAAAATGCTATATATAAGTATATTTCATGTATTATTTCATCTTTTTTTAAAAGGGCATAGTACCCCCTCAGATTGTTGATAACTTTCGCCCGGCGATTGCCGGCGAGTATAGATTGACACAGGCAAACATGGCGTACAACCGATTCTCATTCTTCCTCAACCAACGGTACACAGCCTTTTTGTAGACAAACTGATACTTAAGGGGCTGTCGCACTTCGTTTTACCGATTTGCGACAGCCCCATTGTCGGTTATTACTATTTCTTTACTTTTTAACCGTTACAGAAGTTACTTTACTATATGCGCTGTTCTGCTTATATGCATTGACAGCAATAACCTTTACATAGATTTTCTTTCCGCCCGAAAGCTTTGAAAGCTTGTAGCTAAGCTTTGTTGTTGAACCGACTTTTGTCCACTTCTTGTTGTTGGTTGACTTGTAAACAATGTACTTGCTTGCGCCGGTTACTTTCTTCCAACTTGCGGTTGCAGTTTTGCTCTTTGTCGACTTGAGCGTTACTTTCGG
>CANQLQ010000104.1 GCA_947624755.1 uncultured Clostridia bacterium
CGCTATGAAAACCATACTTCTCAATCCCGGATACGCTATAGGACAGGTTTTTGTAACCAAAGACGGAGATTTCGGAAAAGTTTATTACATCGCCTCTTTATTCATTCCTCTTTTATTTATACCGTTTATGAACAAGGATTTTACAAGACTTATTCTTGTTCTTCCGGTTTTCATCAATCTTTTGACAAAATATCCCTATCAGTACAGCATTAATTATCAATATACTTTTGGTATTTGCGCCTTTCTTTTTTATCTTACTTTACTCAATCTTTCACAAAAGCCAAAAGAAAAGCAAAACTGCCTTTCCTTTGCCGCCATCTTTTTGTCATTGATTCTTTTTTCAAGTATTGTAATTCCGAAAACATTCGATTATATCGAAAAATATAATACTAATAAAGATATAAATACTCAAATTTCCGCCGCTCTCAAAACTATTCCGCAGGACGCAGAGGTCACCTCATCAACCTACTTTTTACCGCATATAGCTGACAGGGACATAATATATGAAGACGAATATCACAGTAAACCAAGCACGCAATATTTTGTTCTTGACCTTCGTCAGCCAAAGGGTAAGGAAAGAAGAGATATGTATATAAAAAGCGGATATGAATTGATTTACAGCGTTCCCGATGCAATAGAGATTTATAAGCTGAAAGCCGATTAAAATATTAATTTATGGTAAAACGGGGTTTTCTGTGATAAAATATAAACAGCTACATTTGGAGGTATACTTATATGGAAATGAAAAAATTATGCAAAGGCGTAAACTTTGCGTACCACAGAACAAATCAATTCAAAACGGCTGCGATTTCATTTAACTTTATTGCGCCGCTTGATGAAAAAGCATCTGAAAATGCTATGATCATACATCTGCTTGCAAGAACCTGCTCAAAGTATAAAACAATTTTTGAGATGAACAGAAAACTCGCCTCTCTTTACGGTGCAGTTCTTTCTCCCGTTGTTTCAAAAGACGGTGAAAATGTTGTTCTTTCACTTGTGCTCAATGTAATTGACGATAAATTTACTTTAAACGGCGAAAGCATATGCAAACAGGCGGTCGACCTTTTGTGCACCTGCGTATTCAGACCGGACGTTACATTAGACGGCTTCGTCAAAGAAAACGTAGAACGTGAAAAAAGACTTTTAATTCAGAAAATCGAAAGTGAAAATGACGATAAAAGGCAATATTCTCTTCGCAGAATGATTGAAGAAATGTGCGACAAGGAAGCATATAGTCTCAATAGACTCGGTAAAATTGAAACTATCGAAAAGCTTACGGGAAAAGAGCTTTTTGAAAGATGGACAAGACTTGTGGTTAACTGCCCGGTTCAAATAAGCTATGTCGGTTCGGCGGACGAACAGATTATTGTTGACACAGTTATGACCTATTTTGACCAAATCGGGCGAAAAGAAGTCTGGCCTATCAGAACAGAGTTCGTTACAGACGCATACTCTCAAAAAACAATTCGTGAAAAGCAAAACGTACAGCAAGGCAAGCTTGTAATAGGATACCGCGCCGGAATGACCTACGACAGAGATAACTTTGCGGCTATAAAGCTTATGACAATGATTTTCGGCTCGGGTACTTTTTCAAAGCTTTTTACAAATGTAAGAGAAAAAATGAGCCTTTGCTATTATTGCAGCGCAAGCCTTATTTCAAGCAAAGGGCTTATTGTTGTGCAAAGCGGCGTTGAAACCGAAAACGCGCAAAAGGCGCTCGACGCTATAAGAAAAGAACTCGATGACGTTAAAAAAGGCAAATTTACTAAGGATAACCTTAAAAGCGCAAAGCTTAGCTACAGCGATACTCTTCGCTCGGTTTATGACGACGCAGCTTCAATAATTTCGTGGATGCTTTCATACACAACGGCAAGCAGCTTTTTAACACCGGAACAAATTATAAGTATGACAGATGCCGTTACTATGGAAGAAATTATCGTAGCCGCAAATATGATAAGCGAAGACACAGTTTATATTCTTGAATCGTCAAAGGAGGAAAATTAAGCATGGAACTCGGCGTGAAAAAAATACAAAACGACAGTTTGTCAGAAGAATATTTTGAAATAGATCATAAGTCCGGACTTAAAATTTTTGTTATGCCCAAAAAAGATTTTTCAGGCACATTTGCGATGTTCGGCACAAAATACGGCTCGGTAGACACCTGCTTTAAGCTTGAAGGCGAAAAGGAATATACAAAGGTTCCGGAAGGTATTGCTCACTTTTTGGAACACAAGCTTTTTGAAAGTGAAGAACTTGATGCTTTTGTACGTTTTGAAAAAACAGGCGCAAACGCTAACGCATTCACCTCTTTTGACAGAACCTGTTACCTTTTCCGGTGCAGCGAGAACTTTGAAAAATCGCTTGAAATTCTTCTTGATTTTGTAACCTCACCCTATTTTACCGAAGAAACCGTTCGGAAAGAACAGGGTATTATCGGTCAGGAAATCAGAATGTATCAGGACGACCCGGACTGGCAGGTGCTTTTCACTTTGCTTGGCGGAATATATCACAATAACCCGGTCAAAATTGATATCGCAGGAACAATTGAATCTATTTCAAAAATTACGGCAAAACTTCTTTATAGCTGTTACAATACTTTTTATAATCTTTCAAATATGACTCTTGCCGTTGTCGGAAACGCAGACGTTGACACGGTTATAAAAATTGCAGATAAAATTATAAAACCGCAAAAGCCGGTTAAATTTGAACAGATAATTCCCGACGAACCCGATAAAGTTGTTTCAAATAAAATTGAAAGAGATATGGGCGTAGACGTTCCGAAATTTGCCCTCGGATTTAAAGAAAATCATAAGACCGGAACAAGAACGGCCAAAGAAATTGTGTGCGCTTCAATTGCTCTTGACAATATTGCGGGCAAGGTTTCTCCGCTTTATGAAAAAATGCTTTCGGAAGGGCTTATAAATACTTCTTTTTCAAACGAATATTTCACCGGAAGAGGTTTTTCCATTCCGATATTTACCGGCGAAAGTAAATATCCCGAAAAAGTACGAGATAAAATATTTGAAAGAATAGATGAAATCAAAGCAAACGGAATTTCCGATGAAGATTTTGATATTTCAAAGAAAAGGCTTTACGCAAGAGAGCTTCGCTCATTCAATAATATTGATGACCTTGCCAACAATATCGTTGATTGCTATATGAACGGCTATGACCTTTTCTCGGTTTTTGAAGCATACAAGGAAATTACAAAAGGCGACGTTACTGACGTTATAAAGAATATGGACAAAGATAATTCCTGCCTTTCAATCATAAAATAAGGAAGTGATTTTGTGGCAAAGGCACTGGTTCTTGCCGAAAAGCCCTCAGTTGCAAGGGACATTGCAAAAGTACTCGGCGCAAAAAGGAACGGTAACGGCTTTATTGAAGGTGAAAAGTACGTTATAACATGGGCGCTCGGTCACCTTGTTACGCTTGCCGACCCCGACGCATACGACAATAAATACAAAACTTGGAATCTTGACGACCTGCCCATGCTTCCCGAAAAAGTTAAGCTCGTTGTTATAAAACAGACTTCAAAACAATATAAGACAGTTTCATCTCTGCTTTCAAGAGCCGATATTGATAAGGTTATTATTGCAACCGATGCGGGGCGTGAAGGTGAACTTGTCGCAAGATGGATACTTATGAAAGCTCACAGCAAAAAGCCCGCTTTCAGACTTTGGATCTCATCTCAGACCGACAGAGCAATCAAGGAAGGCTTTGCAAACCTTAAACCTTCAAAGGATTATGATAACTTATACTACAGCGCTCAGGCAAGAGCCGAAGCGGACTGGCTCGTCGGGCTGAATGTTACAAGAGCGCTTACCTGCAAGCACAATGCTTCACTTTCCGCAGGCAGAGTCCAGACTCCGACACTTTCAATGATCGTCAAAAGAGAAGAAGAAATTCTCAAATTCAGACCGAGTGATTATTATACGTTACAGGCGATTTTTAAGGATTTTAATGCAACTTTCAGAGATGCAAAAAATAACACCCGTTTTTCTTCAAGAGAGTTTGTTGAAAACATTGTCAAAGAGATCAAAGGCAAAGATGCGGTTATAACAAAAATTGAACGAAGCTCAAAAAAGCAGTCTCCGCCTGCGGCCTATGACCTGACGGAGCTTCAAAGAGACGCAAACAAGCTTTACGGATATAGCGCAAAGCAGACCCTTTCTCTTATGCAAAGTCTATATGAAATGCATAAAGTCCTGACTTATCCGAGAACCGATTCAAGATATATAACCGACGATGTTGTCGCAACCATACCCGAAAGACTGCGCGCCTTAGCTGTAGGTAATTTTCAAAAAACAGCAATGGAAATCGCCAAATCGCCGCTTCAGACGAAATATATTGTAAACAATGCAAAAGTTACAGACCACCACGCAATTATTCCGACCGAGCAAAGACCTGATTTTTCAAGATTTACCCACGAAGAAAGGAACATCTATGAGCTTGTTGTGAAACGGTTCCTTGCTGTTCTTAGCTCTCCTTTTGAATATGATGAGGTTAAGCTTGAAGCGGATATCGGCTCAAGAAAGTTTTACGCAAAGGGTAAAATTATAAAAAGTGAAGGCTGGAAGGCAATATATTCTTCAGCGTTTTCTGACGATGAGGACGAAGAAACGGAAAACAAACCGCAAAAACTTCCCTCTCTCAAACAAGGTGCGAAAGCGCCTGTGCTCAATTTAAAAATCGCAAGCGGCAAAACAAAGCCGCCCGCAAGATATACGGAAGCTACCCTGCTTTCGGCAATGGAAAACCCGTCAAATCAAATTGAGGACAAGACGCTTAAAGCTGTCATTTCTTCGACAAGCGGACTCGGAACCCCTGCAACAAGAGCAGATATTATCGAAAAGCTCTTTGATAATTTTTCAATTGAAAGAGTCGGCAAGGAAATCCACCCAACGGCAAAGGGTAAACAGTTAATTTCCATTGTTCCGGAGGATCTGAAATCTGCAACGCTTACCGCAAAATGGGAACAACAGCTTCAGGATATAAGCCGCGGCAACGCAAATATGAAAACATTCATAGCCGAAATGAAAAAGTATTCCGCTTCTCTTGTTTCAAAGGTTATTTCAAGCGATGCAAAATACGTTCACGATAACCTCACAAAGGAAAAATGTCCCGAATGCGGAAAGTATCTTCTTGAAGTTAACGGAAAAAAAGGAAAAATGCTCGTCTGTCAGGACAGAGAATGCGGCTATCGTAAAAGCCTTACCCAAATTACAAACGCAAGATGTCCCGAATGTCATAAAAAGCTTGAGCTTAGAGGTGAAGGCGATAAAAGAAGCTTCTTTTGTAAATGCGGCTACCGTGAAAAACTTTCTGACTTTGAAAAAAGAAGAGAAGGCGCAGGCGCAAACAAACACGCTGTGCAGAACTATCTGAAAAACCAGAACAAGGACGAGGAAAGATATAATCCGTTTGCGGAGCTTTTTAAAAATCAAAACAAATAAAGGAAGCACTGATTAATACAAGTTGCCCTACTTGACGGTAAATTGTTCCGTAATTTTGCCCAAAAATTCTCGTTAATACACAAAGTATTGACTTAGATTTTTGGAACATAAAAATAAACTTCAAAATTAGTGACAAAGTGTTTTCGCGGTATAAAATTATAATTTTACATAATTTCTATCCCGCGTAATTGCTGCACGCCATGCGTGCAATTAGGACACCATGAATTAATCAGCGCTTCCTAAAGAGCTGTTATACCAAATCATATATCCGCCTATACATATTTTTTATAGCTAAGTACTTGCAAAATTTGCCATTTTGTTATAAAATGTATGTCGGTTATTTAAACTATGATATTGAAAGGAAATAAAAACATGATGAATGTACTTAACAAGAAATCCGTTGAAGACATTGACGTAAAGGGCAAGAAGGTTCTTGTTCGCTGCGATTTTAATGTTAAAATGGAGGACGGCGTTATCACAAGCGACAAGAGAATTGTCGCATCACTTCCCACTATCAAATATCTCCTTGAACACGGCGCAAAGGTTATTCTTTGCTCACATCTCGGCAGACCTAAGGGTGAATTTAAGCCCGAATTTTCACTTGCTCCCGTTGCCGTAAGACTCGGTGAACTTCTCGGTATCGAAGTTAAAATGGCAAAAGATGTTGTCGGAGAAAGCGCTCAGGCTCTTGCCGCAGACCTCAAAGAAGGCGAAGTTCTTCTTCTTGAAAATGTTCGTTTCCATGCAGAAGAAACAAAGAACGACCCTGAATTTTCAAAGGCTCTTGCTTCTCTTGCTGAAATTTATGTAAATGATGCTTTCGGTTCAGCTCACAGAGCTCACAGCTCGACAACAGGCGTTGCCGATTATCTTCCCGCAGTCGGCGGTTTCCTTATCCGCAAAGAGCTTGAATATATCGGCGGTGCGCTCGAAAAACCGCAGAGACCTCTTGTTGCCATTCTCGGCGGTGCAAAGGTTTCAGATAAAATCGGTGTTATCACCAACCTTCTCAACAAGGTTGACACCCTCATTATCGGCGGCGGTATGGCTTATACCTTCTTCGCTTCTCAGGGTCACACAGTCGGTACTTCAATTTGCGAAGAGGACAAAATCGACCTTGCAAAAGATATGATGAAGCTTGCAGAAGACAAGGGCGTAAAATTCCTTATTCCCGTTGACAATGTTGTAGCTACGGCTTATGACGCTGATGCCGAATATAAAATTGTTGATTCTGACGATATCCCTGACGGTTGGATGGGTCTTGACATCGGACCGAAAAGCTCGGCTATCTTCGCTGACGCTATCAAAGACGCAGGCACAGTAATCTGGAACGGCCCTATGGGTGTTTCAGAATGGAAAAACTTTGCTAACGGTACTATAGCTGTTGCTACCGCTATCGCAGAAAGCGGCGCAATTTCAATAGTCGGCGGCGGTGACTCTGCTGCTGCTGTCGCAAAGCTCGGCTTTGCTGACAAAATGAGCCACATCTCAACAGGCGGCGGCGCTTCGCTTGAATTCCTTGAAGGTAAAGAC
>CANQLQ010000105.1 GCA_947624755.1 uncultured Clostridia bacterium
TACGCGTGCAGTGGTGTGAGTATCAAGATTTATATAAATCTTCCCTGTGTAACCGCCGTGGACGATGCCCATTGACAAATCTTTTACAGTTAACAACGCAAGTTGTTTCGCGGCGTAAGAGTAAAAACATAATAAATCTACCCTGCGTAATTGCTGCACGCCATGCGTGCCGATGCCTGCACCCCTCCGTCACCCTTCGTGTGACACCTCCCCTTTCAGGGGAGGCAAAGTTGCTTAATCGAAAAATTACGAAAATAGGTTCAGAACCAAGCTGTGCCGTGGTATGTGTGTAAAGATTCATATCAATCCAACCCGCGTAATTGCCGCACGCCATGCGTGCCCGCTATTCTTCCAGTTTGAGGACGGCCATAAATGCTTCTTGCGGAACTTCAACAGTGCCGAACTGACGCATTCTTTTTTTGCCTTCCTTCTGTTTTTCAAGAAGCTTTTTCTTTCTGGTAATATCGCCGCCATAGCATTTTGCAAGAACGTCTTTTCTCATCGCCTTGACGGTTTCTCTTGCAATAACCTTACTGCCGACAGCAATCTGAATAGGTATTTCAAACATTTGTCTCGGAATGTTTTCTTTAAGCTTTTCGGCAATTTTTCTTGACCTTGCCATAGCCTTGTCCGAATGAATTATAAAGCTCAAAGCGTCGATAATATCTCCGTTTAGAAGCACATCAAGCTTCATAAGGTTTGAGCGTTTGTACTGCGAAATTTCATAGTCAAACGAAGCGTAACCCCTTGTTCTTGATTTTAGAACATCAAAAAAGTCATAGATAATTTCATTAAGCGGAAGCTCATAGTGGATATCAACCCTGTCTTTTGAAATATAGGTCATATCCTTAAACACACCGCGTCTGTCCTGGCACAAGTCCATAATCGCACCTACATAATCGGACGGAGAATAGATATGAGCGTTGGTGACGGGTTCCTCTGAAAAATCAATTTCACCCGGGTCAGGATAGTGCGTTGGGTTATCGACATCAATTACACTGCCGTCACGAAGGTGAATTTTATAAACAACGCTCGGAATTGTTGTGACAAGGTCAAGGTTATATTCCCTTTCAAGCCTTTCCTGTATTATCTCAAGATGCAAAAGCCCGAGAAATCCGCAGCGAAAACCGAATCCAAGCGCGCCCGAAGTTTCTGGCTCATAGGAAAGCGAAGCATCGTTTAGCTGAAGTTTTTCGAGCGCATCTCGAAGCGCTTCATAATCCGCACCGTCGGCAGGATAAACGCCGCAGAATACCATTGGATTTACCTTTCGGTAACCGGGAAGCGGTTCTTCGGCAGGTCTTTCGGTCTTTGTTACGGTATCGCCGACCTTTGCGTCACGGACGGTTTTTATTGAAGCGGTGATATAGCCAACCTCGCCGGCAGAAAGCTCTTTGCACGGTTCAAGACTTGTCGCTCTCATGTATCCTACTTCGACAACGGTAAATTCGGCGCCGGTTGCCATCATACGCATTGTTTCACCGGCTTTTATAGTGCCTTCCATAACACGAACATAAACAATAACTCCGCGGTAATTGTCATAAATCGAATCGAAAATAAGCGCGCGAAGAGGAGCATCGTCATTTGCTTCGGGCGGCGGAATAAGTTTGACGATTTTTTCAAGCACCTGATCCACATTTTCGCCGGTTTTGGCTGAAACTCGAGGAGCTTCGGAGCAGTCAAGACCGATAACATCTTCAACTTCTGCCGCAACTCTTTCGGGGTCAGCGGCAGGAAGATCAATTTTGTTGATAACCGGAACAAGCTCAAGGTCATGGTCAAGAGCAAGATAGGTGGTTGCAAGGGTCTGCGCTTCAATTCCCTGCGAAGCGTCAACAATAAGCACCGCGCCTTCACAGGCGGCAAGGGAACGTGAAACTTCATAGTTAAAGTCAACGTGACCCGGAGTGTCAATAAGATTAAGTTCGTATTCTTTGCCGTTTTTTGCTTTGTAGTTGAGCTTTACGGCGTGTGCTTTTATTGTAATTCCTCTTTCCCTTTCAAGCTCCATATCGTCAAGAAGCTGCTGGGTCATATCACGGCTTGCAACGGAATCGGTAAGTTCAAGCAAGCGGTCGGCAAGGGTTGATTTGCCGTGGTCAATATGGGCTATGATTGAAAAGTTTCTTATATTTTCCTTGGGTACTGCCAAAAGAATCACCTCTTATTCGAGAGTATAGTTATTCATTTTAACATTGTAATTTTAACACATATATTAAAATTTGGCAAGAATATTTTTAGGCATCGCAAGCTTCCTTAATTCAAGGCGCTTTAGTTACAGAGAAAAAATTTGCCGTCTTTTCTTGAAGTTATAAAAAACTAAGGAAGCGCTGATTAATTCAGGGTGTCCTAATTGACGGAACAATTTACCGTCAAGTAGGGCAGCTTGTATTAATCAGTGCTTCCCTAAAAGCAGGCTGCCGAAGTAACCTGCTTGAGTTTTATATATCACACCGTTACATAATATATCTTAATGCATAAATTATAACATTTGCGACGTTGTTGAGCGCATAACGCAATATTGAAAGTATGAAAGGAAATTCAAACTTCCATTCCCACGGCATATCAAGCGCACCGATGAACGAAGAATCAAATGTTCTTTCGGGGTGAAGGAATGCGTTCGGCTGTACCTCCGGTTTAATATTTTAATATTTACAAGGTAAGTTCATAAGCCTTTAAAGGCAGTATAAATTTATCTTATTGAACCGTCTTATCTCCTGACGCAATTTCCACTCTGACCTTACCGATACGCTTGTCCTCTACGTTAAGAATGGTAAACTTGACGTTTTTGAAAACAATTTCGTTCATGTCGCCGTCTTTGGGCAGAAAGCCGAGCTGACTGATTATAAATCCGCCGAGGGTATCATAGTCGCCTTCGGGTATAACATCATCAATAAGTTCATTGACCTCTTCAATGTATGCCGTACCGTCAACCGTGAATACATTCTCGTCAACTTCAACAATATCTTCGGCTTCGTCTGTGTCGTATTCATCACGGATATTGCCGACAATTGCCTCAAGCAGGTCTTCCATGGTAACAATACCCGCAGTTCCGCCGTATTCATCAACAACAACAGCCATTGAAACACGCTTTTCGCTCATTTCAGAAAACAGCTCGCCGCAATTTTTTGAAAACGGAACATAATATGCTTCGCGCATAATATCCTTAGGACCTTTGTCCTTAGGAAGAGTTGACGCAACATACTGCAAAAGGTCCTTAACATAAACAATGCCGATTATATTGTCAGGGTCTTCACGAAAAACAGGTATTCTTGAATAGCCGTTTTCAATTGCAATTTCAATAACGGTTTCAAGGTTTTCGCTCTCTTCAACGGCGCACATATCGGTTCGGTGCGTCATAATATCGGAAACATCAATATCATCAAACTCAAAAATATTATTGATCATTTCTTTTTGAATATCTTCAATAACGCCCTTTTCCTGACCTACGTCAACCATCATTCGTATCTCTTCTTCGGTAACAACTTCATCGTCTGCGTTCGGGTCAAGACCAAAAATGCGGACAATAAGATTGGTTGAAGCGGAAAGCACCTTCACAAACGGAGAAGTGAGCTTTTTGACAACAAGAAGAATACCCACAACGGCGAACGCAATTTTTTCGCTTTTTTGCATTGCGATACGTTTCGGGGCAAGTTCACCGAGAACGAGCGAAAAATAGGACATCACAACAGTTATTAGTACAACCGAAAAACCTCTTATAATTGAATCGGGTATCGGAATTTGGAGAGAAACAAGTTTTTCGGCAAGCATTGTACCAAAGCTTTGCGAAGCCGACGCCGAAGTAAGAAAGCCCGCAAGGGTTACGCCTATTTGAATTGTAGAAAGAAAATTGCTTGGATTTTCGGTAAGCTTTACGATTTGCTTTGCTTTTTTGCTGCCGTCCTCGGCCTGCTTTTGGATAAGGTTGTCGTTTAGTGAAATAATTGCAATTTCACTCATTGCAAAAAAAGCGTTTACAAGGATAAGAACGAATAGCAAAACAAGTTTGAAGATAATACTTCCGGGGTCATCCATTTTGGATTTTTTCTCCTTTCAAAAAAGAAAAACTATAAAATATATTTGACAATTATTATACAACATATTTTTTTAATCGTCAAATAAAATATAGATTTTTTGCCCTTTTCGTGATAAAATAAGCAAAAAAGAAAGGATTTGATTTTTATGCCGTTTATAAACACAAAAACTACCGTTTCCGTTTCAGCAGAAAAAGAGCTTGTCCTCAAAGAAAAACTCGGTCAAGCTATAAAACTTCTTGGAAAAGGCGAAACATGGCTCATGCTGAACTTTGAGGACAACAAAAGAATGTGGTTCAAAGGTGAAAACAAAAACGACCTTGCAATGATTGAAATTTCCCTTTTCGGCAAAGCGACCGACTCGCAGTATGACGCAATGACAGGCATGGTGTGTAACATAATAAGCAAAGAACTCGGAATTTCATCTGACTGCATATATGTAAAATATGAAGAGATTGACCATTGGGGTTACAACGGATTTAATTTCTGACAATAAATCAAGACTTCGCCAAAAGTTATAATTTTTTTGAGTATACTTTCCGCTGTCATAATCTGACGGCGGCTTTTTTTATGACATTTCCTATAAATAAAACATGACCCTTACCCGGCGTTCTGCCGTTTTGCAATAGGCTTATTTGGCTAAATATAAATATAAAAGACTGTAATTTAAGGGACAATTATTAGCTGAAAGTGTCCGCCGCAAGGGTGAAACTTTTTCACGTTTGACATATTCTATTGATTTGCGACATTTGATATGCTATTATGATTTTCACTTTAGGTTTAGTTTTTTTAGGGTATGGACATAATAAAAAAGGGGTCGTCAATATGGCGTTGAATGTTAAGGACCAGTTGGTTGAACTGCGTTTAAAAAACAAGTTTACCCAAAGTCAAATTGCTGACATTATCGGAGTCGTACGGTCAACCTATACCTATTATGAATGTGGTACTACTACTCCTTCGATTTATACCCTTAAACGTCTTGCTCAAGTATACAAAGTACCGATTGACTATTTCATAAAAGATGACAGAGAACCTTCACAGCCGCTTAATGCTTCCGGTTCGGTTGTCAGGGTATCGGAAAATAATATTCTTTCCCAACTGTCCAAAGAGGAAAGAACGGCGGTTGCTTATCTTAGACTTCTCAACAGCAAGAACAGAGCTGAAGTTCTCGAAATGATGAAGCAGTTTACCAAAGAACACACCGACTTTGATAATAAGTCCGATTCATCAAATGATTAATAAGGATTTTGTAATTATAATAACTAATGGGGCTGTCACAGTAAGGACAGTCCCTATTTTATTGCTTTTCGGGCATCGTCCGCAGGAATTACGCGCAGTAGTTTAAGCAGGCTTTTTCCCTTACGCCGCGAAACGACTTGTGTTGTTAATTATAAAAATTTTTTCACATACTAAGACAAAAACCACAAACTGTAAATCAGAAAATTCACCTCTTTTCTGATTGCAAATTTTTGCATATCAGCCACCCGGGCTTGTATATATATTATTAAGTAAATAAAATGCCTGCACACTGTCGGCATTAAAAGAGTATACCGTTTGAGTGGTGAAACCGATGATGAATATTATCTGGCCGTGTCTTGTAATTTTTGCTTTCTTGTCGAGCATATTTACCGGAAATATGGAAGCTTTTTCCCAATCAATAATACAGGGAGGACAGGATGCGGTGAGTCTTCTTTTAAGGCTTGTTGCAATGCTTTGCCTTTGGGGAGGAATAATGGAAATTGCCGAACAGGCAGGCGTTACAAAAGCCTTAAGCCGTCTTATGTATCCGGTAATAAAGTTGATTTTTCCCCGACTTAAAAAGGAAAATTATATTCTTGAAGCAATATCGATGAATATAACAGCCAATGTCCTTGGTCTTGGAAATGCGTCCACTCCGCTCGGACTTGAAGCGATGAAAAGATTGCAGACCATAAATACCAATACATCCGTAGCAAGTGATGAAATGATTGTCTTTGTTGTAATGAACACAGCCGCAATGCATATTATTCCGACAACCGTTGCGACTCTTCGCGGACAGTACGGCTCTTCCAATCCTATGGAAATTATGCCGGCATCAATACTTACCTCTTTTTGTGCGCTGACTGTCGCGATTACAACGGCGAAACTCGGAAACCGCCTTTTGAAAGGAAAGCAGAAATGAACAATTTTATGAATATTGTCGGAATATGGGCGCTTCCGGCTATGGTGGTATCAATTGTAGTTTTCGGTCTTTTTAAAAAGGTAAAAATTTTTGACTGCTTTATAAAAGGAGCAAAAGAAGGGCTCGTAACGGTTTATAATCTTCTGCCGACAATTACGGGACTTGTTGTCGCTATTACGATGCTAAAAGCAAGCGGAGGTATGGAGCTTATTGCGAAGCTGTTTTCTCCGGTTTCGCACTTGCTCGGTATTCCGCAGGAAGTGACCCCCATGGCTCTTATCAGTCCGGTCTCGGGAGGAGGTTCGCTTTCTCTTTTTGAAAGTGTACTCAAAGAATACGGTCCCGACTCGTTTCTCGGAAGAGTCGGCTCTGTTCTTATGGGGTCAACGGACACAACGCTCTATGCCGTAACCGTATATTTTTCCGCTGTCGGAATCAAAAAAACAAGACATACTCTTTATGCGGGACTATTGGCAGATTTCACATCATTTATCTTATCATCATTCTTTGTAAGACTAACATTATATTAATGCAGGCACGCATGGCGTGCAGCAATTACGCGAGGTAGATTTATGTAAGCTTTTACTCTTATGCCGCGAAACGACTTGCGTTGTTAACTGTAATAGTTTTAGTCAGTGGGCATCGTCCACGGAGATTACACAGGTAAGATTTATATAAGTCTTGATACTAACACCACTGCACGCGTAGGGGCGACCCCATGTGGTCGCCCACGGGCATCGCC
>CANQLQ010000106.1 GCA_947624755.1 uncultured Clostridia bacterium
CGCCCCCGTCCAACAATGACGTCGACCCGAACCCCGTTATGGCTTTCTTTTACTACAGTCTTTTCGGACTTATGCTTTCCGACGCAGGCTACGGACTTCTTATGGTAATTTTTGCCCTTGTTGCGAAATATAAAGTAAAAGTTCGGGGCAGTACCTTAAAAACGGCAAACTTTGCCTTTTTCTGCGGTATATCCACAATGATCTGGGGCGCGCTTTTCGGAAGCTGGTTCGGAGATCTTATTCCAACCGTTTGCACAACTTTTTTCGGTATGGAAAATCCGCCGAATCTTGTAATCTGGTTCGACCCGAAGGAAGAAAGTATGAAGCTTCTTTTATATTCCTTCCTTTTCGGAATAATTCATATTTTTGTCGGTCTTGCAATAAGATTTTACAACCTTTGCCGGCATAAAGACATTATCGGCGCAATATGTGACGTTATTCCGATTTATATTTTCGTTACGGGTTTTGCAATAATAGGCAAAAACTTTATTGAGCCGGTTTCGGAAAATATAAGAGTTCTCGGAACGAGATTGCTTGCCGCCGGTGCGGTACTGATAATTCTTACAGCGGGACGAAGCGCGAAAAATATTTTCGGAAAACTTGGCGGCGGACTTTACGGTCTTTACAACACAACAACCGGTTACCTCGGCGACATTCTTTCTTATTCAAGGCTTCTTGCTTTGAATCTCGTAACCGGAGTAATCGCAGTCGTTGTAAATCTTCTTGCCGCAATGCCCGGAAATATAATATTCTTTATTCTGATTTTCCTCGTGGGGCACGCAATTAATTTTGCTATCAACCTTATCGGAACTTATGTTCATACGAACCGGCTTCAATATGTTGAATACTTTTCAAAATTCTATGAAGGCGGAGGAAGATCTTTCACACCGTTTAAATTGAACTCAAAATATATTAAATTCAAGGAGGATACAATCAATGATTAACTATTTAGGATTAGCTCTCGCAATTATCGGTGCGGCAATTGCCGTCGGCGTTGCGGGAATGGGCTCTGCAAAAGCGGTAAGCCTTGTAGGTCAGGCCTCATCGGGTCTTCTTTCAGAGGACACATCTTTGTTCGGTAAGGTTCTTATTCTTCAGCTTCTTCCCGGTACTCAGGGACTTTACGGCTTTATCGTTGCAATTTTTGTTTTAATTCAGACAAAGGTTCTCAGCGGTGCGCCTGCCGAAATAAGCTGGCAGCAGGGACTTCTTTATTTTGCAGCGTGCCTTCCGATGGCAATAGGCGGATATTTTTCGGCCGTACATCAGGGTAAGGTTGCCGCTGCGGGTGTAAGTCTTGTCGGAAAAAAATCAGACCAGTCAGGCCGCGCGGTAACAATGGCATCACTCGTTGAGTTTTATGCTATACTTCCGTTCCTTATCTCTCTTCTTACAATTATAAGGATCGGTGGCTGATTTGCTAATAAAAGTTAAGGCGGTGATTTTGTGACAGGTCTTGAAAAAATAATCAGCAAAATCGAAACCGAATCAAAAGATAACTGCGAAAAAATCATAAATCAGGCAAAATCTCAATCTGAAGAAATAATTAACAAGGCGCAAAGCGAAGCTTCTGCCAAGTATTCAAAAATTATTTCAGACGCCAAGAAAGAAGCGGAAAGAAAAATTGCCGTTGCAAAATCATCGGCTGAAACAATAACGCGAACCAAATATCTTGAAGTTCGCAATGCGGTTGTAAATGACATTATTTCCGCTTCTTATGAAGAAATTGAAAATTTTGACGATGAAAAATATTGGAAGCTTCTTCTAAAGCTTTGCCTTAAAAACTTTGAAACAGGCGAATGTGTAATGTACCTTAATCAAAGGGATCTTACACGTCTCCCGGCTGATTTTGAAGACAGAATAAACAGCGAAATTTATGAAAATGGCGCAGTTCAAGTCTCAAAAAAAAGCATTGATATCGAAAACGGATTTATTCTTGATTACGGTGATTATGAAATCAACTGCACTCTCAAGGCTGTTTTTGACGACAAACTCGAAGAACTTCGGGACTTGCTTTCCAAGCATCTTTTTTCTTCGCAAACATAAGGAAAATTTTTAAGTAAACGCTGAATAATTCATATTTCCCTTATTATACGGTAATATCTGCTTTAGTTGTAGTTTTGTCACATTTTTCACTGCGTAATTATGCCGCTTTTTCAGAAAAATCCTCGTTAATACAAAAAGTATTGCCATAAATTTGCCTCCCATGAAAAGGAAAGCGGCACACTAACATTAACGAAGAGACTTGTTTTACTTGATGGGAAAAGCGGCGCACAAAGTGTAACGCAGGGGTAAACTGCGAAAATTCATCACGACTAAAGCGACGGATTATCAGCGCTTTCGTAATATTCAGAAAGGATACGCTCAGAAAACTTTCGGTTTTCCCGGCTTTTAATGCTTATGAAAAATGAAGATTATGCTTATGCCGTAGCCCGCATAAGAGCCAATGAGGTGCATCTTCTTTCAAACAGAGATATTGAGTCGCTTATTTTGGCAGACAGCTTTGACTCTGCGGTCTCGATTCTTGTTTCAAAAAATTGGACCGAGAGCAATAAAGAAGGTTTTTCTGTTGCCGATGCAATTTCAAATCAATATAAAAAAATGTGGAGCTTGCTTTCAGAATCTGTTCCATACAGAAATGAACTTGAAATTTTCACTGTACAGAATGATTTTCAAAACATAAAAACCGCTTTGAAATGTATGTTTTCAAATATAGATCCCGATGAATATTTTGTTTTTCCGACTTCGCTCGATCTTGAACTTCTTAAAAAATGCGTTTTAAACCGTGATTTTTCAAAGCTGCCGGATAATTTTTCCCATCCTGCAAAAGAAGCGTATGAAGGGCTAAACGTCACTTCGAGCGGACAAATAGCAGAAATTATTCTTGACAAAGCGGCTCTTGACTTTATGACAGAAAAGGCAAAAAAATCATCGTCCTCTCTTGTCCGTGAGATTTTCGGCTTTATTTGTTCGATAACAGATATCAAGATAGCGTTTCGCTGTGCAAAGACGAAAAAAAGCCGTTCTTTTACCTCGAATGCTCTTTCGGAATGTAAGGATATTAATTGCAAGACTCTCTCTGAAAAAGCTTCGCAGGGAGAAAACGAACTTGTTTCATATCTTGATTCATCAGGCTTTAAAACTGCCGCCAACCTTATATCAAATGATTCAAGCGCGTTTGAAAAATGGATAGATGACGAGATAATTGAAAAATGCAAAAAGGCCAAAACCGAATTTTTCGGCTTCGATCCGATTTGCGCCTATTACTTTGCAAAAAGCAATGAAATAAAAACGGTACGGCTTATACTTTATGCAAAAGAAAGCGGACTTTCTTCGGATATAATCCGCGAAAGGGTGAGAACATTATATGTTTAAAATTGCTGCTATGGGCGACAAGGACAGTGTTTTCGGTTATGCTTCTATAGGCGTGGAAGCTGTTGCTGTGTCAGATGCGAAAAGCGCAGTTTCAAAATTACGTTTTCTTGCCGAAAATAATTATGCGGTAATTTTTATAACCGAGTCTCTTGCCGCCGCAATACAAAAAGAAATTGACAAATATAAAGATGCCGTAACTCCGGCTATTATTTTGATTCCGGGAGTTTCGGGCAATACCGGCGACGGTATGAAAAACCTTCAAAAAATCGTTGAACAGGCTGTTGGCTCAGATATATTGTCATAGGAAAAAGGTGATTAAATGAAAGAAGGAAGCATTGTTAAGGTTTCAGGTCCTCTCGTTGTTGCAAGCGGTATGCGTCAGGCAAATATGTTTGACGTTGTCCGTGTCAGCGACAAAAGGCTTATCGGTGAAATCATTGAAATGCACGGCGATAAAGCATCTATTCAGGTTTATGAAGAGACCTCGGGTCTCGGAACAGGCGAACCGGTTGAAACAACAGGAGAGCCGTTGAGCGTTGAACTCGGACCGGGTCTTATCGGCTCGATTTTTGACGGTATACAAAGACCGCTTGAAGAAATTATGAAAATTTCGGGCAATAACCTTCAAAGAGGCGTAGAGGTTCCTGCACTCAACCGTGAAAAAATCTGGCATTTTGTTCCTGCAATTAAGGTCGGAGAAAAAGTTTCCGGCGGTGATATAATAGGTACGGTTGCCGAAAATGAAATTGTAAGCCATAAAATTATGATTCCGCCCGAAATCAGCGGTATAATTTCGGAAATTTACGGCGGTGACTGCACGGTTGAAGATACGGTTGCTATTGTTACCGACGAAAAGGGCAAAAGCGTACCGATTGCTCTTATGCAGAAATGGCCGGTAAGAAAGGGCAGACCGTTCGCCAAAAAGCTTTCTCCCGATATGCCGCTTGTAACCGGTCAAAGAGTTATAGATGCCCTTTTTCCAATCGCAAAAGGCGGCGTTGCGGCGATACCGGGTCCGTTCGGAAGCGGCAAAACTGTAACACAGCATCAGCTTGCAAAATGGGCTGAAGCGGATATCGTAGTTTACATCGGCTGCGGTGAACGCGGCAACGAGATGACCGACGTTCTCAATGAATTTCCGGAACTTATCGATCCGCATACAGGAAAATCCCTTATGGAAAGAACCGTTCTTATCGCCAATACTTCGGATATGCCCGTTGCCGCCCGTGAGGCTTCAATTTATACCGGCATAACCATAGCCGAATATTTCCGTGATATGGGCTACAGCGTAGCTTTAATGGCTGACTCGACCTCCCGTTGGGCGGAGGCTCTTCGTGAAATGTCCGGCAGACTTGAGGAAATGCCCGGTGAGGAAGGCTATCCCGCATATCTTGGTTCAAGATTGGCTCAGTTCTATGAAAGAGCGGGACGTGTAATTTCCCTCGGTAATGACCAAAGGGAAGGTGCGCTTTCTGTTATCGGAGCGGTTTCACCTGCCGGCGGCGATATTTCCGAACCCGTAACTCAGGCAACGCTGAGAATAGTTAAAGTTTTCTGGGGTCTTGACAGCTCGCTTGCGTATAAACGCCATTTTCCGGCAATTAACTGGCTTACAAGCTACTCGCTTTATGCAAACAGTCTGGGCAAATGGTTCAACAACAATGTTGACAGCGATTGGACAGAGCTTAGGGCAAGAATTATGAAAATTTTGTCTGAGGAAGCTGAGCTTGAAGAAATAGTAAAGCTTGTCGGTATGGACGCTTTGTCCTCGTTTGACAGACTTAAAATGGAAGCTGCGCGTTCTATTCGTGAAGACTTTCTTCATCAGCTTGCTTTTCATGAGGTTGACACCTATACATCACTCGAAAAGCAGCTTCTTATGATGCGCCTTGTTCTTGAATATTATGACTGTGCGTTAAAATGTCTTGAAAACGGCGGTAAAATTGAAAAAATAGTTTCAATACCTTCAAGGGAGAAAATAGGCAGATTCAAATATATCCCTGAAAGCGATATTGAAGAAGAATATAAATCTATCTGCGCTTTAATCAGTCTTGAACTTGAAGACGCAAAGAAAGGGGAGGATGACTGATGCCGAAAGAGTACCGAACTATAGAAGAAGTTGCAGGACCTCTTATGCTCGTTCGTGAGGTTGAAGGCGTTGCGTATAATGAGCTTGGTGAAATTGAACTTTCAAACGGCGAAAAAAGAAGATGCCGTGTACTTGAAGTAGACGGAACCAATGCGCTTGTTCAGCTTTTTGAATCTTCGGCAGGAATAAATCTTGCCCAAAGCAAAGTAAAATTTTTAGGCAGACAAATGGAACTCGGAGTTTCCGAGGATATGCTCGGACGTGTCTTTGACGGACTCGGAGGGCCGATTGACGGCGGACCGAGTATAATTCCCGAAAAGCGTCTTGATGTAAACGGCACGCCTATGAATCCCGCCGCAAGAAGTTATCCTCAGGAATTTATTCAGACCGGCATTTCCGCCATTGACGGACTAAACACCCTTGTGCGCGGTCAGAAATTACCTATCTTCTCAGCTTCCGGTCTGCCGCACGCCGAACTTGCGGCTCAGATTGCAAGACAGGCAAAGGTAAGGGGAACAGACGAACAGTTTGCTGTTGTGTTCGCCGCAATGGGTATTACTTTTGAAGAGTCGAACTTTTTCGTTGAATCCTTTCGTGAAACGGGAGCTATCGACCGAACGGTAATGTTTTCAAATCTTGCAAACGACCCGGCTATTGAAAGAATTGCGACACCGAAAATGGCGCTTACCGCCGCAGAATATCTTGCTTTTGACAAAGGTATGCACGTTCTTGTTATCCTTACCGATATCACAAACTATGCCGATGCGCTTCGTGAAGTTTCGGCGGCAAGAAAAGAAGTGCCGGGAAGGCGTGGTTATCCCGGATATATGTATACCGACCTTGCTTCAATATATGAAAGAGCCGGCAGACAAAAGGGCAAGAACGGCAGTATAACTATGATACCGATTCTTTCAATGCCAGAAGATGACAAAACCCATCCGATTCCCGAACTTACAGGATATATCACCGAAGGACAAATTATTCTTTCGCGTGAGCTTTACCGAAAAGGAATTATGCCGCCTATTGATGTTCTGCCGTCACTTTCAAGACTTAAAGACAAAGGTATAGGCGAGGGCAAAACAAGAGCCGACCACTCAAACACCATGAATCAGCTTTTCTCGGCCTATGCCCGCGGCAAGGACGCAAAAGAGCTTATGGTTATTCTCGGTGAAGCGGCTCTTACGGATATGGATAAGCTTTATGCAAAATTTGCCGAAGAATTTGAACTTCAATACGTTTCCCAGGGAAATGAATCCAACCGAAGCATAGAAGAGACGCTTGACATAGGCTGGAAGCTTCTTTCAATTCTTCCAAAAAGTGAGCTTAAAAGAATCAAAGACGAGTTTATTGAACAATATTACATCGAAACATGAGGTGAGAACTTGTGGCGGTAATGAATGTAAATCCAACACGAATGGAACTGACTAATCTAAAAAAGAAGCTTGTTACCGCCCGCAGGG
>CANQLQ010000107.1 GCA_947624755.1 uncultured Clostridia bacterium
TCTATCCCGCGTAACTCGTGCGGGCGATGCCCGCTCGCCAATTAGGGCACCCTGAATTAATCAGCACTTCCTTAATCAAAAAATAAGGAAAAAAGCATTGAAGTAAATTCTGTGGCTCAATTGAAAGACGATAACGGCGAAGTTACGAAAGACCGGACGGTGCTTACCGATTACATAAACAGATTCAAAAAGATTTTGAATAGAACAAGGGAAGCTCTGATAAAATCTAATTTCTCAGATTGATTAGCAAATATTTCATAATACTTTTGCCAAAATATTCAGGTCTATTGCAAATTAAATTTTTTATAAATCGCGTAGGGGCGACTCCATGTGGTCGCCCCTACGCGTGCAGTTGTGTTAGTGTAAAAACTTACATAAATCTTCCCCGTGTACTATGCCTATTGACTAAAATTTTTACAGTTAACAACGTAAATTGTTTCGCGGTATAAGAGTAAAAGCTGTATTATCTCTACTTCGCGTAATTGCTGCACGCCATGCGTGCAAGAGGTTACTTTAAATTTAAAATCCTCAAAATAAGTAAAAATCAACTCACAAACATATTAAAATAATTGCAAAGGTCGTTGATTTTATGTTCTGCGAAGTTGAGAAGTTCTTCAACTGTGCAGGCATCCTCGTCAGTGATCCACCATTTTATAAGCCCGACAATTGCACCGGCGTAATAATTCGCAAGCATACCTACATGATTGCCAAGACATTTTCCGAGATTTTCAATTGTATTTATACGTTCTGAAATAAACTCGGCAATTGAATCGGTTAAAATAGTGTTAAATGAAATAGAATATCGGTCGTTGCTTAATGCAACAAAAAACTTTTTGTTTTGCTCAATGAAAGTAATTATATTTGTTATCATTGACATACAACTTCTTTTCATTGAATCGGGTGTGTATTCTTTTTCAACCTGATCGTAAGTAATTTCCGACAGCTTATTTTTTAAGCTGTCGTTTAGAAAATCATACTTATCAACAAAATGCTTATAAAAGGTTGCCCTGTGTATCGAAGCTTTCTCACAAATTTCAAGAACGGTAATATCATCGAAACTTTTCTCTGACAAAAGCTCCATAAGCGCGTCTGAAAGCTGTCTTTTAGTCCTCTTTACTCTGATATCAAGTTTTACCATTTTAAACTGCCCCCTAAAAATTTATTTATTGTTTTTCTTCATTCTCAAATAAATTAGCTTTTATGCTGTCAATAAGGTCTTTTAGCCGTTCAAGGTTTTTTCTTGATGTTTTTTCAATCTGTAAATTATTATGAAAATAACGGCTCGAATATTTGTTCTTTTCCGAAGCTTTTCCCCTTTTTGAAAACCTCAATTCAAACTGATCAATAAGCTCTTGAAACTGCTCTATGCTTTCGCTTTTTGCGGTGCTAAGCTTGTTGTTCCCTTTTTCGATTTTTTTCTCAATTGAAGTTTTCACATTTGAGAGGCTGTTTGACATATAGTCAATGGCTTTGTTAAGTCTGATCTGAAGATTTCTGATGTCGAGCGCTTTAATAAACGAGTGAACACAATCTATTAAAAATACGGTAAGTATTGCACAGGTTATATAGATGATGGTTTGGTCGCTGAATCCGTTTAAAAATTTATCAATATGTGGGTGAATTATGTAAACAAAGCTTATGGAAGCAATGCCCCAATAAAGTGTATGCTTTAGGCAAATTCTGCCCCTGATGTTCATAAATTCGTATGTGTAATCCCACCAGCGCGCATGGAACAACGTTTCCATTAAAAAGCTTGTTATATATTCAACAATATCACAAAGAAGCATACCGAGTAAAAATACAAGCAAAGGTCTGTCCGAAAACGGAACGTAAAGGAAAATTGTCATTACCAAAGCTCCGGTTCCGTAAATCGGGCACATAGGACCTGTAAGGAAGCCGCGGTTAATAATACGCTTTTCACCGATTGAACAGTATGTGCTTTCAATCAGCCAGCCGCCGGCGCTGTAAAAAAAGAATAAAAGAATGTATCTGAAAATAGCCGTCATTTTAAAACCTTTCTATATCTTTTAGAAATCTTGCTTTATATTTTTTTGAAAGCGAATAAAACAATTCATGCGCCGCACAATACTTGTCGGACATACTGACAACAAAACCCTCTTTTGATTTAGGCGGAAAAATCGTCAGCGGCCACATATGGTGCGATATTATATTTAGTTCCTCTTCCGTAATGCCCGGGCAAAGCTCTTTAGCATTAAGATATGCATAATAAGGGTGCTTATAACCGTGAAGCCTGTGCCATTTTCCTGTTTCGCCGTCACGCCAGTCATAGTAAAACAAATCGTGCATAATTGCGCTTCTTGCCGCCGACTTAAAGTCAAGGCCAAAATGTTTGCATATTTTGAATGATAGGTAGGCGACCGCCGTTATGTGCTGCAATCTGTCTATATCAAGATGCTGTTCATATTTTGCAAGTGATTGAACCTCATCGGTCAAATAAATATCATTAACTAAATCATAAAAGCCGTCTGAATTTTCTTCAGTAAGCTTATACGTTTTGCAATATTCGTCGTAAAGTTTGCTCATATAGCCGCCACCTTTTAAAAATTATTGTTACAATATCTTTCGTATAAAAACGAAGCCACTGCATCATCGGTATTTTTACCGATAACTCCGGTTGCAATTTTTTTAAGCTCATCACAAGCGTTTTCAACAGCATAGCTTTCGTCGGCAATCATAAACAGCGCAATATCATTCATATTGTCACCGAATGCAACGAGCTTATCGACTCCGAGCATCTTTTTAACCTGCAATGCCCCGCTTGCTTTTGAAACATCTTTTTTGAAAATTTCAAGAAAATAATCGCCGTGATAGTTATCGGGATAAAAATTACAATCAATATCTTCTCTTGTAATTATTTCGTTATAAATATCAATAAGTTCATCTTTTTTGTCAAGAGACACACAATAGACAAGATTTCTTTTTTCTTCAAGATTAATTTTTTCGACCTGTACAAAATTTTTATTATAAAACTGCTTTCTCAAAGATACATAATCAATTTGGTGCTGAGTTTGAAGCTTTTGATATTCAACGCGCATATGATTATCTTCTTCAAAATACATCATCGGATATTTTCCGTGTTTATGGAAGATTTCAAGAATTTCTTTTCCTATATCAAGATTAATTTTTTTAAAATCCAAGGTTTGTTTTTTCAGCGGATCATAAATACAAACTCCGTTCATAAGAACAAGGGGAAGTAAAAGCCTTGTGTTTTTGAAAATAGGTATAACGGTAGAATATGTCCTGGCTGTTGCGACGGTGAACATAAGTCCGCCGTCAATAACTTTATTAAGAAGGGAAGCGCTCTTTTGTGAAACCTGTGCATTGTTGTTCAAAAGAGTCCCGTCAAGGTCGGAAAGAAAAAGAGTTTTCACGTTTTCACTCCTTTTAATAAGAGCATTAATATAGAAACTTTCTATATACAAAGTAATTATATCATTTTGTTTAATTTTGGACAACTGTCTATAAAAATTATTAATAAATTGTTTTCAAAACGGTATCATATGTACAGCGTGCAGAAAAAGTATGTGCCGCTTGGAAATATGCTCAAAGGAAGAAGGCGTGCGAAAACTTTTATCGCAAAAAAAAGCTTATAAACAGACTGATTATATGTTTTAAGCCGATATACTTAAACCTGCAATTTACGGTTGACAAAAATTGCTTACAAGTATATAATACTAACAAGAAAAAATTAAATGCGAAATCGGCTTTGCCGAAAAGCGGGAGAAGTAATTGCTGGCTTCATTCCAAGAGAGGGGCAGTAAGGTGGAAGTGTCCTGTCTGAAAAGCAACGAAATGCACCCGTCAGCACCGAAGGGGAAAGGGAACGAGTATCCGACGGCGTATCCGGCGTTAACGGGAAAAAAGAGATAAATCAGAGTGGGACCGCGTAACTAACGCCTCTGTTGCAAAAGCAGCAGAGGTTTTTTATGTAAAAATACCGAAAGAAAAATAATAAAAATCGAGATTATGTTATGTGAAAGCCCTGAATGAACAGACGCTTTCGTAAACGGAGAAGTTTCAATGTTAAAAAATTTGAATTTACCAAACAAACTTACACTTTCACGAATTATAATTGCACCGATTTATCTTGCAATTATGCTCGCCTCATTTAATCATCATTATTTGGTTGCTGGAATAGTTTTCGGTATTGCCTCGCTTACCGACTTCTTTGACGGAATGCTTGCGAGAAAATACAATCAAATAACTGTTTTCGGAAAGCTCTGTGACCCTGTCGGCGACAAAATGCTTTTCCTTGCCGCACTTATTGCGCTTGTGAAAATTGAAATGTGCAGCAGTTGGATAATTATGATTGTAATTTCAAGGGATTTTATAGTAACCTCTCTCAGAATGGTTGCTATTGACCAAAATGTGGTTATTGCCGCAGGTATTTGGGGCAAGGTCAAAACCGCTTGTCAGATGATTTTTACAGTTTTTATAATGATAATGCTTGAATTTGGCGTTCCTTCCCGGTGCGGTTTTTCTGTGAAACAAATTTCAAATGTTCTTATGTGGATTCTCGCTTTCTTAACTGTTGCTTCAGGAATTAAATATCTTATTGACAGCAAGAAAGTTATTGACTTTTCAAAATAATGACTGCCGGATAAATCAAAGAGTTATTTTATCAATTGCTTTTTGATTTATTTAAAGTGCAAGTTATTTTCTGATTTTTTTGGAGTGATACTATGTTTGAGCGATTTAAAGAAGATTTGCAGTGCGTCAAGGACAGGGATCCTGCCGCACGCAGTTTTTTAGAAATAATGCTGCTTTATCCGGGCTTTAAAGCTGTTCGTATGCACCGCAGAGCGCATTGGTATTATAATCATAAAATGTTTTTTCTCGCAAGAGCCGTATCTCAGCGCTGTGTAAAAAAGACAAATATAGAAATTCATCCGGGAGCAACTATAGGACGAAGACTTTTCATTGACCACGGCACAGGCGTTGTTATCGGAGAAACAACGATAATCGGCGACGACTGCACAATTTATCAAGGCGTCACTCTCGGCGGTACTGGTAAAGAACACGGCAAACGACATCCGACTCTCGGCAATAACGTAATGGTAGGTTCTGGTGCAAAAGTTCTCGGACCGTTCAAAGTCGGCGACAATTCCAACATTGCTTCGGGCGCAGTTGTACTTTCCGAAATTCCGCCCAATTCAACCGCAGTAGGCGTTCCTGCAAAAATAGTCAAACAAAACGGAATAAGAGTTGACATTCTTGACCATGTTCACGTTCCCGACCCGGTAAATCAGGAACTTTGCGCCCTTCGCTATAAGATTGAAGAGCTCGAAAAAAAGGTTTCAATGTATGAAAATGCCAATAATTAACCAAAATAAATTTACCTGAAAGGATAGAGAAGAATGAAAATTTTCAACACTCTCACAAGACAAAAGGAAGAACTTATACCAATCAAGGAAGGCGAATATAAAATCTACGCTTGCGGTCCGACAGTTTATAACTTTATTCATATCGGCAACGCAAGACCGCTTTGTGTTTTCGATGTCCTTCGCAGATATCTTGAATACAGAGGAAACAAGGTTAATTTTGTTCAGAATTTTACCGATATTGACGACAAAATCATTCGCCGCGCAAATGAAGAAGGTCTGACATATAAAGAAATTTCCGAAAAATATATCGAAGAGTTCTGGAAAGATGCCAACGGTATGAATATCCGCAAGGCAACAACTCACCCGAAAGCAACGGAAAATATTGATGAAATTATTGATATATGCTCTGCTCTTATTGAAAAAGGTTTTGCTTATGAAGCGGCAGGAGATGTATATTTCAGCACAAAAAAATTTAAAGAGTACGGAAAGCTTTCTCACCAGCCGCTTGAAGACCTTGAGGCAGGGGCAAGAATAAACATAGGGGAAGTCAAAAGAGAACCTATGGATTTTGCTCTTTGGAAGTCCGCAAAACCGGGCGAGCCTTATTGGGAATCTCCATGGGGTCACGGAAGACCCGGCTGGCATATTGAATGTTCGGCGATGGTAAGACGATACCTCGGTAAGACAATTGATATTCACTGCGGCGGTCAGGATCTTATTTTCCCCCACCACGAAAATGAAATTGCGCAAAGTGAATGCTGCAACGGCGTACCGTTCGCAAACTATTGGATGCATAACGGTTTTATTACTGTTGATAAAGTTAAAATGTCAAAGTCGCTCGGAAACTTCTTTACTGTCCGTGATGTCGCACAAGAATTTGGTTATGAACCGATTCGCTTTCTTATGATCTCCTGTCAGTACAGAAGTCCTATCAACTATAGCATTGATGCAATTATGCAATGCAAGGCTTCGCTTGAAAGAATGTATACCTGCCGTAATAATCTTGACTTTGCGCTCAAGAACGCAAAAGAGGAAGCCGGCGAAAAGGACGCAGAAATTATAGACCTTATAAACAAACGCAAAGCGCAGTTTATTGAAGCAATGGAAGACGACCTTAACACAGCCGATGCCATAGGTGTAATTTTTGAGCTTGTGCGTGACCTTAATACTAATGTAAATGAAGGTATTCAGAGCAAGGCGCTTGTTGAATATGCAATTTCTTCCTTTGATGAACTTACGGACGTTCTCGGTCTGCTTTATAACCGTGAAAAAAAAGGTAGCCTTGACGGTGATATTGAAGCTCTTATTGAGCAAAGAAATGCTGCAAGAAAAGCAAAGAACTGGGCTGAAGCCGACCGTATTCGTGACGAACTCAAAGCTCAGGGAATAATTCTTGAAGATACCGCTCAGGGGGTCAAGTGGCACAGAGCGTAATTAAATTAACAGGGTAACCGCTGAACAAATCGAAAGTGACCGCCATACGCACAAATCGGTTTGATCAGTGGTTGCTTAGCGCTTACTAAAAGGAGATATTATGTCAGACTGTAAAGAC
>CANQLQ010000108.1 GCA_947624755.1 uncultured Clostridia bacterium
CTGTAACCGCTTGTTCAGCTTAACTGATAATATCTGCCGTTATAGAAAGAGCACATATTGTTTGAGTGCTGATGTCCGCATGAAATAAGAGAAATATATTCATTATCCTGTATAATATTATCAAAAACATAATTGTTCTCAATGTCATCATATGGGAAATACATCAGTTTTTCTATTCCAATATAGTCTTCGCCCTCATCATAGGCCTTTTGAAAAGCGTTGGTCGGCATATGGAAAAATACGCTTGTTTTAACTTTTCTTTTGTTTACCTCTTCATTGAGCCACTTTGCCTGATTTTCTTTAATCGGCTGATAAGGTCCGTACGCAAGCGGTTTTCTTGTACCCGAATCCATAATTGCTATAGAGTGAACCGGTTTATTTCCGTTATAAATATCAATAAAAAACTGTACCGAACCGTCAATATCCTTTTTGTTGCCGCAGATGAAATGTTCGTATTGAAGCATAAAGGCAATAATATCTTCGTTTTTTCCGTCAATTTCGCAGTCATTGTTGCCCGGTGCAAATGTCCAATAAGTATCATATTCTTCAAGAAGGCTTGCAAAAATATCTATCGCACCGAATTTGTCATAGTTTCTTTTAAGATTGAAGCCGTCAACAAGGTCTCCGTCTATAACTATAAGGTCACACGGCGTTTTGTCAAGAATCGTTTTGATATACGAAAGTGTATGCTTGTCGTTTTCGCTTTTTCCGTCAAAGAAGTGTGTGTCGTTAATTTTCAGAACTTTGAATATGCCGCTTTTGCCGGTGTTCAATTTCACCGGCTCAAAAGAATAGATCTCTTCATATTTGTGGACGGCGTTCGATTTGTTGCAATTAAATCGGTAAAGGATATATCCGCCAAATGAACCGGCACAAACTATCACTACCGACAGAAGAACTGCAATAATTTTTATAATTTTCTTTTTAATATTCATTTACATTCCTCCAAAGTTATTATATTTTTTTCATTAAGTAACGCCCTTTTCGACGTATAAGCATTATCAAAGAAAAGCGCAATTACAAATCCTAAAAGCACAAACGGCATAATTTTAAAAGTTGTGTTCGATGCAATATAGCCGAAAATAAGCTGAACCGAAAAACCTACCGCATAAGCTCCGCCCATATGAAAGCCTGTTAAATCGGCGGAAAACTTTTTGCCGAAACGGTACGGTACGGCATGAATGATTGAGGGGAATATCGGTCCGAAACCGAAACCGATGGGAAGAAGTCCGAAATATGATATTTTGCCAAGCGGCAAGAGCAGAATTATAATTCCGCAGAAAGATAACAAAATACCGTATCTTATCAGTCTTTCATCGCCGAGTCTGTTTGAAACAAAGCCGCAGCACAGACGGCTCAGCATAATTCCGCCGAAATAAAGCGAAACCCATCTTGCCGCCGCAGAAGGATCAAGGGCATAGACATTAACAAGGAAGGTTGCTCCCCATGTACCGATAAGAAATTCCATTGAGCAATAAAGTCCAAGCGAAAGTATGCTTGTATAAATTCCCTTGAATTTTTTCATTTCAAACTTTTCATTAACTTTTTCTTCCTTTGGCAAAGATATATCCAAGCTTTTTTCTTTTTCGATCCATTTTTTGACTGAGGTTAATGCAAAAATACAAATTGCCGTTTGAATAAGCGCAATTGTTCTGTAGCCGTTTCTCCACGAACCTGTTTCATCACTAAGGAAAAACGACATAATAATCGGGCTGAGCGTTACGCCCACACCCCAGAAACCATGCAGGAAAGACATATGGCTTGCCTTATAATGAAGCGAAACAAAGTTATTTAATCCTGTGTCGATAGCGCCTGCGCCGTAACCGAGAATTACGGCAAAGACGATCATCATAACGATCCCGTTTGAAAAGCTCATTCCCACAAGACCGATTATCGTCAGAAAAATTGAAGCAACCGCTACTTTCGCCGTACCGAATTTTCTAATAAGAGGCCCCGCAACAAAGCTTACCGCACCTGTGCAGACGCCGACAATGATACTGTAAACCGAAGCAAAGCTTTCGGCAACTCCAAATTCGATATGCATTACAGGCCAAGATACGCCGAATACGCTGTCGGGAAGACCGAGCGAAATAAATATAACATAAATTACCGCAAGTAAAAACATTTGATTTCTCCTATATCTTGTTAAACAGATAAGTAATTTTAACCGATTATATCTTATTTTTACGAGTTTGTAAAGATTGATAAAGCAATTTAAAAATGCAAAAATTCAATAACAAATTATTCTTACAACCCCATTTTCAAACTAACGCTTTATTAATATCAATTATTATTTTCGTTAAAGAAATACCTTTGGGATATCATTCAAACAAAGCTTGGAAGCTGAACACGCTATACTGAAATTGTTAAGCTAAAGGGCCTCAAAAGCACAAGCATTTTCGTCGGGCAAAAATTCTTGATATACGAAAGATAAATATTGATTAATAAATAAATATATGATATATTTGTATAAAGAAATGGAAGTGCCGATTAATTGAGTATCTTCGTTAATGAAATGTTGGTGAAAACAATGGCTATAAAAGCAAAAATTAAATCTGAAGAAAAAAGCAAACCCTCAACCAATTCCTCTGCACACGAAACCATTACAACCGCAAAAACAAAATTTTTCCAAAACGGTATAGAAAGAGAAATTTCAATCACCTTAGACGAAAGCTGGTTTGAAGAAGACTCAGAATTTTATGATCATCATCTCGGACGGTTTTGTTCGCAATTTTCAATGCTTGGCTATCATATGCCGAAAGAGTTGACCGACCCAACGGATTTCGGTCTTGTTGAAGCATTGGAAGCCCTTGGAATGTCCGACATTGAATTTGAAACCTACGCTAAGCCCGACCAGGTAAACTATTTTATTGCACAAAAGAAAATCGGCACAAAGGATAATGAACATACCCTTGTTTTTTCCGGCTTTATCGGTTCATACACAAAACAATGGTATACAAACTTTGACTGCGGAACAGGCAAGGTTCACAAAGGCTTCAATAATGCAAAGAACTATGCCTATGACAGGCTAAGACGCTATCTTGAAAAAATTGATGAACCCAGAAAAAAAATCAAGCTTCTTCTCACCGGTCACAGCAGAGGTGCGGCAGTATGTAACCTTATTGCGGCATCATTGATAAAAGACGAAATTTATGCTCTAAAAGAAAACATCTTTGCTTACTCCTTTGCGACACCGAATGCCGTTGCCCTCAAAGAAAGACATGACCCCGAATACAGGCGCATTTTCAGCATAGTCAACAGCGAGGACTTTGTTACCAAATGTATGCCGAAGGTCTGGGACTTCGGAAGATACGGCGTTACACTTGTTTTGCCGAAAAAAAGCGACACAAAGAGGTATAAAGCAATACTTAATAATATGTCCGAAATATTTTTTGGCTTTTACGGGAAAAAATATGCTCCGTTCAAAAACGGAGACAAAATCGTAAATAAGCTTATTACCTCTGTTTTTAAACACGTTGAAACGGTTGACGATTTTTATTACAAAAAGTTCAGGTCGCAAGGTGAAAAAATGTCAGTTCAGCAATATTTTGAAAAGACCCTTTGCGCTATTGTGGCCGAACCTAATTCGGAAGTATCGGACAATGCTTCAAAATATATGCTTGGCACCTTTGTCGGACGATACACTTCAAGCCCTGCCCTCAGAGCAATTGCGGATTTCTTCGTAATGTATGAGGGAATAGCTTCGGCTACAACCGGTAAAATTTCCGATACATATTTTACGTTTTCTCATCTTCCTCAAACCTACTGTTCGTTTATGCTGGCAATAGAAAAAGAAGACCTTATTGAAGAAGAAACTATCTCTGACGAAAAAGAAAACGATTCAGAACAGTCGGATTGATCGTCCGTTTTTTGGATATTAACGGCTAATTTATAATTCAAAATCGGTCAAAATTTGAAAATTATACATTTTAAATTTTCTAAGGAAGCACTGATTAATTCAAGTTGTCCTAATTGGCGAGCGGGCATCGCCCGCAGGAGTTACGCGGGATAGAATTATATAAAATCATTATTTTACACCGCGAAAACACTCTATTCCTAATCTGAAAGCATTTTTTTATATTCCAAAAATTTGAGGCAATACTTTGTGTATTAACGAGAATTTTTGGGCAAAATGACGGAATAATTTACCGTCAAGTAGGGCTGCTTGTATTAATCAGTGCTTCCCTAATCAGGCAAAAGCTTAAAAAGGCTGACTCGGTTGAGCCGGTCTTTTTTTGTATATAAACGGCGTTTAAATAGAATTTATCAAAATTTTAATCAACATATATGTATAAAATGTAAACTTTTTATATTGTTATATGGGTTTACAAATCAATAATAAATATTTAATACTTGGTTTATAGTCACTATATAAAATATGTATAAATATAAAGGTTAAAGGGTACAGGTATGGACAGACAGACTTTGCTTGAAAATGCGGGAATAAAAATTTCATCAGATGTTCCCGATTTTTGTGCAAAAAATTTCGGAAACAAAACCGCTTTTTCATTTATGAAAGGAAAAGAACTCAAAACAGTAACCTTCTCAAGGCTCAAACTTGAGGCGGATTCAATCGGCAGTTTGCTTTTCAAGCTCGGCTTGGGCAAAAAGAGAATTGCGATTCTCGCCGAAAATTCGGTTGAATGGATAGAAGCCTTCTTCGCCATTGAAAGAGTCGGTTCAATTGCCGTCCCTTTGGACAAAGAGCTTTATAATGACGATATCATAAAGCTTATTAAAAGAAGCGACTGTAAAGCTGTCTTTTATTCAAAAAGTTATCAAAGCAAAGTTGATGACATAAAAAATGATTTTACGCAAATATCCTTTATATCTTTTGAATCTTTTCCTGAAATTATCGAAAAAGAAAAGAATAACGCTGTTTTATTGCCGAAATTTGAAATTGATGAAAACGACCCTTGTCTGATAGTATTCACCTCCGGTACAACAGGCGACAGCAAAGGCGTTGTACTTTCGCATAAAAATATACTTTCGGACACAATTATCGGTTGCAGAATCCTTGGCAATTTCAAAAAAGCGGTACTTATTCTTCCTTTACACCATACATTCGGACTTATCACCGGTATAATCGGCCCTATGCTTATTGAGGGAAATGTTTTCATTTCAAAAAGTATTCGCCGTGTGCAAAAAGATATGGAGTTTTTCAAACCCGATATTATTCTTGTCGTTCCGATTATTGCCGAAACCGTATACAAAAAAGTTTGGGCTCAGGCCGAGGCTCAGGGCAAAGCGGAAAAATTGAAAAGAGGGCTTCGTCTAAGCAATTTTCTTTTGAAGTTTGGTATCGACAAAAGAAGACAGCTTTTTAAAGAAGTGCTTTCAAAGTTCGGCGGTGAGCTTAACACGATAATTTGCGGCGGCGCACCAATAAACGAAAATATTGTCAAAGGTTTATGCGAGCTTGGAATTGAGACCAGAAACGGTTACGGAATTACAGAATGTTCGCCTATTGTAAGCGTAAATCCCTTTGGAAAGGGAAAAAATAAAATCGGAAGTGCAGGTGTAGCTCTCGATTGTTGCGAAATACGAATCAAGGACAAGGACAAAGACGGAATCGGTGAAATTGAAGTACGGGGTTCAAACGTAATGCTCGGCTATCTTGACAATGAAGAAGCAACAAAAGAAGCTTTTGACGGTGAATGGTTTAAAACAGGCGATGTCGGCAGACTTGACAAAGACGGTTATCTTTACCTTACCGGACGCAAAAAGAACCTTATCATTCTTTCAAACGGCAAAAATGTTTCGCCCGAAGAAATTGAAGCTAAGCTTCTCGACTTTAGTCTCATTGAAGAGGTTGTTGTTTTTGACGAAGACGGAAAAATCGGCGCTGAAATCTACCCCGGCGAAGGCTGTTCGGATGATATGAAAAATGATATATATGCCGTCGTTGACGAATATAACAAAACCGTTCCGCCGTATAAAAATATCGAAAAAATTACAGTTAGAAATACGCCGTTCCCAAAAACGACCACAATGAAAATCAAAAGGAATATCTAAGGAAGCTTTGATTAAATCTAATGCTCCGATTGATTAGCAAATTTTTCGTAAGATAAGCCAAAAACACGGGCAATACTTTGTGTATTAACGAGAATTTTTGAGCAAAATGACGGAATAATTTACTGTCAAGCAGGGTAGCTTATATTAATCAGTAATTCCTAAATGAATAAAAGGAGAAAACTATGATTGACAAGCTAAAAGAAATTTTCGCTCGGTACAGCGACGCAGAAACCGAAGAAATAACTGCCGACACCGTAATTCTTCGTGATCTCGGTCTTAACTCATATTCAATTATTGAAATTATTAACGACATTGAAGATGAGCTTAACATTGAAATTCCGGACAGTATTCTTCCGGATATTAAGACCGTCGGAGATATAGTTAATTACCTGGATAAAGCAGGAGCATGTTGACACTGACAGAAAGACTTAATTTTGAGTGTTGAAATGCTCCGATAAAAATCTAAGGAAGCGCTGATTAATTCATGGCGTCTTAATTGGATAGGAATTTTTTCGTCAGTTTGTTCAAAATATTAAGGGGCTGCCGCAAATCGGTAAAACGAAGTGCGACAGCTCCTAAATTTTTGGAATATAAAAAAGATACTTTCAAATTAGAGACAAAGTGTTTTCGCGGTGTAAAATTATAATTTTATATAATTTCTATCCCGCGTAACTCCTGCGGGCGATGCCCGCCGCGTAATTGCCGCACGCCATGCGTGCCACCTCTCCGTCACACTGCGTGTGACACCTCCCCTTTCAGGGGAGGCAAAATTGCTTAACCGAAAAATTACGAAAATAAGTTCAGCACCAAGCCGTG
>CANQLQ010000109.1 GCA_947624755.1 uncultured Clostridia bacterium
ATGTCAGAATCTTCAGCACCGCAGGCACAAAGACTAAAAATAAATAAAACTGATATTAGTATACAAATCGCTTTTTTTATCATAAAATACCACACGGCACAGATTTCGTCCGGCAGGGTTTAAGATCCTTTGTGAACGACTGTGCATAACCTTTCTTTTTATTTTTTCGCTGAAGCACTGCGGTGCTTTCAGTTTTATTTGAACATATACTGTGCGTTGTTAAGCATCTGCTCCATTGATTTAAGAGCCTTTGATGCTTTTTTCTTGTATTGCTTTTTGATAGACGGTTCAGTCATTGAAGCCGCCATGGAAACTGCTGAGCCAACTGCCATACCGATACCCATACCGGTTAAAACGCTTTTCATTTTCATTATATCACCTCTGAATGTTAATATAAAGTCAACGCTAAATTGATTTTTTATATGTGTTGACTAATATTATTTTTTTATAAACTGATATCTAAAATTATTAGAAATTTTTTACTTTTAGTTGAAAAAATCTCTGTTTTAGGATATTATAATAAATAAGTGCAAACTGAAAAAAATAATTTACAAATAATAATTTTTAAAATTGAAAGGAACGACCGCGAGTGCAAGGTGCTTTTTATTGCGCTTGTGTCGTGATAAAATATGGCGCAACTAAATATCGTTCTTGTCGAACCGCAGATTCCGCAGAACACAGGCAATATTGCAAGAACCTGCGCGGCTACGGGAGCAAAACTTCACCTTGTCGAACCAATGGGATTTAGAGTCGATGACAAGAAGCTTAAAAGGGCAGGGCTTGATTATTGGCATTTGCTCGACATTACATATTATGACTCACTTGAAGATTTTTTTGAAAAAAATCATGATGGAAAGTTTTTCTATTTTACAACCAAAGCAAGACATACCCACAGCGACGCAGAATATCCCGACAATTCTTTTCTTGTTTTCGGCCGTGAAGACGCCGGTTTGCCGGAAAGTCTTTTGAAAGAAAATGAAGAAAATTGCGTAAGGATTCCAATGCGTGAAGAAGCGAGAAGCCTGAACCTGTCCAATGCCGTTGCTGTAGGCGTTTATGAGGTTCTTCGCCGGTGGGGTTATCCGAAACTCAAATGGGAAGGACAGCTTACAAAGTATAATTGGGACGATTAATAACAATGCTTAACGAAAATACAAACAAAAATATAATGGAAAGAGAAAAAACTGTTGTCAAAGTATGTATCTTCGGAACGATAGCCAACCTTGTTTTATTTTTTACAAAGCTTTATGTCAGCCTTAGCGCAAACAGCATAAGTATTTTTTCCGATGCTGTAAACAATCTTTCCGACAGCCTTTCATGTGTGCTTGCAGTCATATGTATGCTTTGTGCAGTCGGCTTTGCGAAAAAAGGTATATCTTATCTTGCCGCAAAAATTGAACAGCTTTTATCTTTTATTCTTGCCATTGTTGTGGCGATAATCGGTCTTAACTTTATTTACTCGTCGATTGAAAGATTAATTTATCCGACTCCCGTCTGGTTTTCGGTGAAATATTTTGCTGTTATTGCGTCAACTGCCTTTGTAAAACTTTTTATGTTTTTTATTTACAGAAGCTTTTTAAAAAGAACCGGTTCTCCTATAATCAAAGTAATGGCCGCTGACAGTATCACCGACTTTGCCGTTACGCTCGTAACTCTTATTTCATTTTCAATGACACATTTTACCGAATATACAGTTGATGCTTTTGCCGGATTTATTATTAGTATTATTATTGTCATTGAAGCGGTGAAGCTTATAAAAACTAACCTTCTTGCCGTTCTTAATGTTGTCAAGAGAGAAAAAAGGGAAGAATTTATTGAAATTGCGAAAGAAATTTCCGGCAAAAAGGTTCTTGACGTATCATTCAGTGTTGACGGCGAAGATGATATTACCGGCTTTATAAGACTTCTTTGCAAAACGGACGATAATTTTAAAATAGAGGCAAAAGAAATTTCCAAGGCTTGTTTTGAAAAAACAGGCATAAAAGCGCAAGTAGTTATTTCGCTTGATGATGAAATATAAAAGGTGCCGATTAGGGCTAAGGAACCACTGAATAAATCACGCCAGCCGGCTGAACGCGCATCTTGCACCGATATTTTCCGTCATTTTTGCCCAAAGCTCCTTGAAATACGTCAGTATTCCTGCGTCGCTTTTGACAATCTGACGAAAAATTCGGCGGCGCAATCTGCACGTTCGATTTAATCAGCGCTTCCCTAAAACGCCTGATTCATACGCACTTATATAAATGAAAAAACGAAAGGAGCGGCGGTTATCCGTCAAAGAAATTATGAGTAAGAAAACAAATAACGAAGCAAAACCCAAAAAGAAAATCGGCAAAAAAATTCTCATGGCGCTCGGTATTATTTTTGCCGTTATTGTAGTTTTTGTCTGTGTTACAACGGTAATTACTGTTGTCGGAGACAGAGCGACAATGAAAAAGGCGGAATCTTTTGAAACTGTTGTCAATGACAATGCAATTATTCCGGTAAAAGATAACGACGGCAACTGGACTTTTACCACCGACAGAGATTTTAAAATTCTTCAGCTTACCGATGTACATATCGGCGGCGGCTGGATGAGCCTTAAAAAAGACAGCATGGCTATCAATGCCGTAGCCGCAATGGTTACTGCCGAAAAACCCGACCTTGTTGTTGTAACCGGTGATATCTCTTATCCGGTTCCTTTCCAGGCGGGTACTTTCAATAACAAAATTTCCGCCAAAATTTTTGCTGCCCTTATGGAAAAGCTTGGCGTTTATTGGACAATGACCATGGGCAACCACGATACCGAACTTTACAGCTATTATTCAAGAGAAGAAATCGGTGACCTTTATGAAAACGGCGGATATAAATACTGCCTTTTCCAAAAAGGCCCTGATGATGTTGACGGAACGGGCAACGCAGTAATCAACATCAAAAACACCGACGGAATTATAACCGAGTCCATTTTTACCATAGACAGCCATTCATATACTGACGGCGACTTTTTGGGAATACAGTGGAAATATGACAATATTCACGAAAATCAAGTAGCCTGGTATTGCGAAACTATAGACAAACTTAATGCTTACAACGATAACATTTACGAAAAACACAATATTGATACAAAATCCGATATTAAGTCGCTTGCATTTTTCCATATTCCTCCAACGGAAGTAAAAGAATCATGGGACAAATATGTAGAAAACGGATATAAGGACACCGAAGATATTAAACTTGTCTACGGTGTTGCCGGTGAAACCGGAAAAGTCGTTTATTGCGGCGTACATGATGACAATTTAATTGAAACAATGCTTGAAAAAGGCAGTACGAAGGGTGTATTCTTTGGTCACGACCATAAAAACAACCTTTCCTTTGACTATAAGGGTATTCGTCTTACATATGGTTTGAGTGTTGACTATCTTGCTTATCCGGGAATTTATAAACTTGGTTCACAGCGCGGCTGTACAGTAATTACCGTAAACTCCGACGGTGAATTTAACTGCAAGGCTGAAAACTATTATCAGGATAAATACACTTCTCTTTATGAAAAAGAAGGTGTAACAATGCAGGAAGTTACATATGAAGGCTTAGCGGGCCGATAAATAGAAAATTATTATTCAAAGGGGACGTCTATGAGCGGTAGCGATGCAATAAAGAAATATCAGACTAATATGAAGTCTGCTCAGGGTACTGTTATTCTGTCTCTTATACTGAATCTGATATACATAATCAGGGCTGTAATTTCAAAAAATCTTTCATTTTGGTTCAGTACCTACGTGACAGAATATATGCTCAAATCTTCCGGATTTTTCCCGGGCTATGAGGGCAGTTTTCCAAAAGCAGCCGCAATTATGATTATTCTGATTGAAGTTTTGCTGCTCCTTCTTCCTGCGGCCTTTTCGGAAAGAAACGGTAAGCTTTTATATATTTGCTTAGGTGTTTATTTGTTTGACACAATATTTATGGCTTTCGGAAAAGCTCTTAATGTATTTGGCGATTTTAACGAAGGAAGTTTTATTGACATAATTTTCCACTTTTTTGTTTTACTTTTCATAATCGGCGGAATATTAAGTCACAGAAAACTTTGTCAAATTATGGTTAAGACAAAAAATGAATAATTTCAGGCAGGCGGTTTATTGACCGCCTGTTTTAATTATAATGATTAAAACAAAATTGTTGAAAAAGCTCTTAATTTATGATAAAATTATGAGTGTAATTTAAGACAGAAACGAACAAAGACACTTTAAAGATGAAATATATTTTTTTGTGGTGCTGCTTTAATGAATTATTGAAATAAAAGGAGAATACGAATGATTAACGGCAAAAAAATTGTACTTACCGGCTGCAACAGCGGTATCGGGCTTGAAGTTCTAAAACTTTTTCTTGAAGGAAACAACAAAATTCTCTGTGTTGACAAAGATACCGATAAGCTTGAAGCTTTGGGCAGCGGCAAAATTATTATAATGAAAAAGGACGTTTCAAGCAAGGAGGCGGTTGACGAAATTTTTGATTATGCCCTTGAAACACTTGGAGATATTGATATTTTTTATGCCAACGCCGGCTATCCTTATTATGAAGAAATGAACTATGTCGATTGGGACAGAGTTGCAAGAATGTTTGAAACCAATGTTTTTTCACCGATTTACTCATATCAGAAATATGTTCAATATCTGAACGGAAGAAAAGGAATTTTTGCAATTACTGTTTCTGCTATCGGAACTATGGCGATGCCGGGCTTTACAATTTACAGCGCCTCAAAATTTGCAATGCACGGGTTCCAGCAAGGCCTTCGACTTGAAAAGCCTGATAACGTTCAGCTTACCTGTCTTTATCCGATTGCTACGAATACCAACTTTTTTAAAGCTGCAAACGAAATTGAATTTAAAAAACCATTCCCGGTTCAAGAGCCCGATATAGTTGCCAAAAGAATGGTTGCAGGCATTGAAAGCGGAAAAGACCTTATTTTTCCGTCTCATCTTTTCAGTTTCGCTTCACAGCTTATGAAATTTGTACCTGCCGTAAGAACAATTTACTGGAATCTTGAAAAGAGAAAATTTGCCCGGTTTAAAGAAAAGGTCAAAGCTATTAAAGAAACGGCAGAAATTTTGAAGAAATAAGAAAGGACGCAGATTTTTTAATCTGTTTGTACGGCAATAAAATGGAATATAAAATGCTGTTTTCACCGATGAAAATCGGCAGCTCTGAAATAAAAAACAGAATAGTCATGCCGCCGATGCTTATGGGGCTTGCAAACCTTGACGGAACACCGAACGAAAAACTAATGAACTACTATGAAGAGCGTGCAAAGGGCGGAGCAGGCATAATAATGTCTGAAATAACAAGAATCAATGACCGCACTGGCGCCGCAGCTTTTGCCCAGCTTGCAATAAGTCATGATTATCATATTGCACCTCTTTCGGAAATGGCAAGGCGTATACATAAACACGGCGCAAAATTTTTTATTCAGCTTCATCACCCGGGAAGACAGAATGTAGGACTGCTTGTCGGAACAGTTCCTTTGAGTATTCAAGCGGAAAGACTGACTAAGGGCGCATACCCAAAGCTTCTTTACAAAATAACGCCTAAATACGGTCCTATGCTTCTCGAACATAATATTGTTCCCTCGTCTGTTGCTCCGTCAAAATGCGAACCTGCATATTTTGCCGGAGGCAGGGTAAGAGCGCTTCGGCACGAAGAGATAAAAGAGCTTGAAAAGCAGTTTGTTGACGGCGCTGTTCGTGCTTTTAAAGCAGGCGCTGACGGTGTGGAGCTTCATGCTTCGCACGGCTATCTTATTCAGCAATTTTTAAGCCCGTACACAAACAGGCGTAACGATGAATACGGCGGCTCACCATACGTCTGCGAAACATCGAATACTGTTATTCTTCGCTCTGTTAAGCTTGAGTGCGGCAAAAGCTTCCCCGTAATTGTACGTCTTACGGCTGACGAATGTTATGAAAAAATCGGTCAGCCGGGTAAGGGCTACACTCTTGAGGACGGCGTTAAAATCGCAAAAGCCCTCGAAGAAAACGGCGTTGATGCGATTGATGTATCTTGTGCCGGTTATGATACTTTCAACTACTGGCTTGAGCCTGTCTCGTTTGAACCCGGCTGGCGAAAATATATGGCAAAGGCAATCAAGGACGCAGTATCTGTTCCTGTTCTTGCCGCCAACCTTATCCGTTCGCCCGAGCAGGCCGAAAAACAGCTTCGGGAAGGAACTCAAGACTTTGTTTCTCTCGGAAGACCGCATATTGCAGATCCCCATTGGGCAAACAAGGTTCAAAACGGCGAAACGGTAAAACGCTGTATTTGCTGCCTTAACTGCATTGAATCAATGCAGAATAATGCTTATATTGGCACTCACGGTGAATGTTCGGTAAATCCGTTTGTCGGACATGAAGGCGAAGAGCTTGTAAAAAACGGAAACGGCAGAAAGGTTGTTATTGTCGGCGCAGGGGCTGCCGGTTTGACTGCGGCGGATATTCTTGCGATTCGCGGCTTTGATGTTACCGTTATTGAAAAGAGCGGTAAGGCCGGAGGTCAGCTTATTCTTGCGTCCGCACCGCCGAAAAAAGGCAAGACGGCCTGGTTTATTGAAGATGCAATGGCCTCGTGTAAAAGTCACGGTGTTAAGTTTATTTTTGACACTGAGGCAACTGCAAATATGATAAAAGAAATGAATGCCGAGGCCGTAATCGCTGCAACCGGCAGCAATCCCGTAAAACCAAAATTTGTCGGCACATATAGCGATGATTTTGTATGTACTGCCGAGGATATTTTAAGCGGTAAAGTTAAGATTGAAAACAGCAGGGTAGCTCTTGTCGGCTCAGGCATGACCGGACTTGAAAC
>CANQLQ010000110.1 GCA_947624755.1 uncultured Clostridia bacterium
CGCTCAACCGTTTGAACGCAAAGCGTTCAAAGCGGGTCGCTTCGCCTATAGATTGGTTTCTGCTTTATCCCCCTGTGGTAAGTTTGTTCCTTTTTATCTTAGCTCCGACAAAGAGGGAAAATGCGGTCTGTGCCTCAGGATAAAGTCTGTTGTAAAGGTTGGTTTTTTCCGAATTATACTTTGTTCTTTTTTGTCTTAGTCTGTAATAGACTTTTTTTCGCGGCGTTATAGTAAAAGCCTGTATAAATCTGTTTCGCGTAATTGCTGCACGCCATGCGTGCCTGCGGACAATGCCTACTAATTAATATTTTTACAGTTAACAACACAAGTTGTTTCGCGGTATAGGTGTAAAGACTTACATCAATCTCCTCTGCGTAACTCGTGCGGGCGATGCCCGCTGCGTGCCTTGACAATTAGGACGCCCCGAATTAATCAGTGATTCCTTAGTTTTACTTCATAAATTTATACGGCTTATTTTTAAGTACCCAGCCTTCTTTATTGACCTGCCTTGCTCTTGCAATGCCAAGTGAGTTTTCGGGTACATCGTCGGTTATTGTTGAGCCTGCGGCGGTATAGCCGTAATCACCGATTTTAACGGGCGCTACAAGGTTTGTATTACAGCCGATGAATGCATAATCGCCGACGGTTGTACGAAACTTTTCTTTGCCTGTATAGTTTACCGTCACACAGCCGCAGCCGAAGTTTACGTTTTTGCCGATATCGCTGTCACCGACATAAGTAAGGTGTGAAACCTTTGTGCCTTCGTCAATGTTTGAATTTTTTACTTCGACAAAGTTGCCCAGATGAACGCCAAACCCGATATTGCTGCCGGGTCTTATTTGAACATAGGGGCCGATATCGGCTTTATTGCCGACAACGCTGTCATAGGACTGAACATTGTTAAGAGAAGCTTCTGCGCCGACCGTTGTGTTATAAAGCCAAGTGTCGGGGCCTATATGAGCGTCTTTGCCGATTTTGGTATTGCCGGTCAAAACGCAGCCGGGAAGAATTATCGCGCCGTTTTCAATTTCAACGTTTCTGCCGATAAAAATTCCGCTTTGGATAGGCATAAGAACACCGTTTTCAAGATGCTTTTTTATAATATTTTGCTTTTCTTCTTCGCTAAGAGATGTAAGCTCATCAATTATTTCTCTTTTCACAAAAAACCTCCACTGTTGAATTTATGACTTAAGCTTTTATTATTATGCCAATTTCAGACAAAAGTTTCAAGTATTTTGAAAACTTTTTAAAAACAGTTTTATTTTGTAAGCGCTGATTAATTCAAGTCATCCTTATTGTCAAGGAAATTTTTCGGCACGCAGGCATCGCCTGTAGGAGTTACGCAGGGTAGATTTATGCAGGCTTTTACTCTTACGCCGCGAAAAAACCTTGTCACTAACTTTGAAAGTATCTTAAAATCCATGTCAATACTTTGTGTATTAACGAGAATTTTTGGACGAAATGACGGAATACTTTACCGTCAAGCAGGGCGAAATCATTAATCGGTTATTTTTAATACAAAATATTAAAAGAACTGATGACAACAAGCTTTCTTTGTGTTATAATAATTCTGACTATGAAGATTTTTACCCATGCTATTTTTAGGGAAGCACTGATTAATACAAGCTGCCCCAATTGATGAGGAAATTTTTCGTCAGTTTGTTCAAAAATTTAAGGCAATACTTTGTGTATTAACGAGAATTTTTGGGCGAAATGACGGAATAATTTACCGTCAAGCAGGGCAGCTTGTATTAATCAGTGATTCCTTAAATAAACGGAGAAGTATAATGACCGAAAGAAATAACAGAAACACCGAAAGCCGCGATGAACTTATTATAGGCAGGAATGCCGTTTCCGAAGCGCTGAAAAGCGAAAGGGCAATCAACACGCTTCTTGTTGCAAAAGGCGAAAGAAACGGCTCGATTGGAAGAATCATTGCAATATGCAAAGAGAAAAAAATTGTTGTCAAAGAGGTCGACCGCAAAAAGCTTGATTTTTTGTGCGGTCATGGCAGTCACCAGGGCGTTGCCGCTTACGCTGCGGCTCATGAATATTCCGAGCTGGAGGATATTTTTGCTTTGTCAGAAAGCCGAGGTGAACATCCCTTTGTGATTATATGCGATGAAATCGAGGATCCGCACAATCTCGGCGCAATTATAAGAACAGCAGAATGTGCAGGCGCTCACGGTATTATTATTCCTAAACGTCACGGCGCTTCGCTGACGTGGGCTGTGGGAAAAGCTTCTGCCGGAGCGGTTGAATATATGCCCGTTGTAAGAGTAGGAAACCTCGCTTCGGCTATTGATGAACTGAAAGAAAAGGGTCTTTGGATTTACAGCGCCGATATGGACGGAAAACTCTGGTGCGAAACCGATTTTTCCGGAGCGGTTGCCCTTGTTATCGGGTCAGAGGGAAAAGGCGTTTCGCGCCTTATAAGAGAAAAAAGCGATTTTATTGTTTCTCTTCCGATGAAAGGAAATATCAATTCGCTTAACGCTTCGGTTGCGGCAGGCGTTCTTATGTATGAAGTTGCAAAACAAAGACTCGGAATATAAGGAAAGGAGAACGGATATGTCAGAATCAAAAAAAGATATGCCGGGTTTTTCCGGAAATGAAGAACAGGAAATTTCAAATATGAATACAGTTGATGAAGAAATCGAACAGACCGAAGAACCCTATGAAGATAATTTTGGGGAACCCACAGAGCAAAGTGAAGATTATGAAGATATTGAACCGTTTTTGCTTGACGATATGGAAGCGCTTCTCAGATCTGTTGGATTGAAAGACGAAGAACCTAAACCGGAAGCTCCGGTTAAGGAAGAAAATTCGTTTGAGTTCGACAAAGAAATTCCGACTAAGGAAGATGAGCCGGAATACGGTTCAGAATATGATACCGAATACGATATGGAATATGACCCGGATTACGTTACGGGGTATGAACATAAAGATAAGTCGGAAAATGAACCGAAAGACGACATTAAGGAATTTCAGTCTAAGCCTCGTGAAGATTTTCAAACTAAGGTCATACCTACAGACAAAACCGAAAAAAAAGAATTTAATAAGCCTGTTACGGAAAAAACAAGCCACTATAATTTGACGAGACTTTTTTCTTCAAAAGAAAAGGCGGGTGCAAAAATAAAGACCGGTGAAAACGGCGGTCAAATAATTCTTGACGGTTACAAAGAGGATCTTCCCGAAAACGTCAGCGAGGCAGAGGTTGAAGCAAAGCTTAAAACAAGAAGAAAGCATTTTGTTGATAATTTCCGTGTTCTTGCAAAGCCTACTCAGGATAAGCCTATTCTTGAACGTGTTTCACAAAGCGCAAAGGCAAGATCTCTTGCAGACAGCGTTGTCAGCGAAGAGGGAAAGGGACTTTTTGACGCAGTCGATAAAGCTAATAAAGACATTTCGGAAAAAATTGCAAAACAGGCTGCTCAAAGAGAAAAAGCAAAAGAAAATTCGGAAAAATCAAAGAATCTGAAAAAAGAGCTAAAGGAAAGCGTAAGGAAAAAAGGACTAAGGCTAAAAATTCTTATAGGTATTACCGGCTTTGCCATTCTTATGTCGATAATTACCGCCGCCTATAATCCGGGCGGTATCCTCGAATTTCTTTTCGGAAACGGTGCAAGAATCTATACGGCGGTAAACGTAGTCCTTTTTGCTGCCGGAGCGGCGGTTTCTTTTGGAATTTTCAAAAAAGCGGTAAGCGACCTTAAAGATTACAAAATCACAAGTTCCGTATGCATATCGCTTATAAACATATTTATTTTGATTCAAGCGGCAGTTTCACTCATTATCGGAACGAATGAAGAAACAGGCTTCTCATCATACATCGCATTCGGTCTGTTTATTATGACGGCTGAAATGTATTCGGATATTATGAGAGAAAGAACGCTTTTCAGAAATCTGTCGGTATTGGGTCGGGCAAAGGAGCTTGTCGGACTTCAAAAGGTTGACAATAAATCAGATGCGGACGCTCTCGCAAAACAGATAAGCCGAAACGACTACCCGGTAATCTATTACAGCGCAGACATAAACATACCCGAAAATCCGGTAGAAATTTTCGAAAGCGGAAGACTTGACGGAAGATTTTACAGTTTTTTCACCTTAGTCGTTATGGTGGTTTCACTTGTTCTTAGCGTTACCGTAAGTATAATTCAGAAAAAGCCGTCTATTATTGCCGCAAGTTTTACCGGCTGCTTATGCCTTTGCGTTCCCGTTCTTGCAAGAGTTGTCGGGGAAGTGCTACACTCTTTTCGTGTTTCCTCTATAGCTTCTTTCGGCGGCGTTATTATGGGTATGGAAGCGTGCGAAGAAATCGGACAGGCAAATGCTTTTGTTTTTGATTCTCAGGATATTTTTGAAGCAAGGGTTTCAAAATTCCGCGTTGTACCCAAGAGCCTTATAGCTTTGAGCGATACGGTGGTTTTTGCCGCGGCAACGCTTAAAAATACAAGAAGCCTTCTTGCCGACAGCTTTGATGAATTTCTTGCCGAATACAAAATTTCTCTTCCCGAAGCGGAAAATGTTCAGTATGAGGACGGACTCGGATATTCTTCATGGGTTGCCGGAAGGAGAGTCCTTGTCGGAAACAGGGAAATGCTTATCGCACACAGCATACCTTGTCCGGACGAGGAACAGGAGGCAAAATATTCAAAGAAAAGAAGCGTTATGTATGTTGCAGTCGAAGGTATGATAGTTGCAACCTTCATCGTTTCTTATAACGTCAGAAGCGAGGTCAGAAAAAGCGTTTCGACGTTCAAGAATACAGGCATAATTATTATGTTCTGTGCGTCCGACCCTTGTCTTAGCGAAGCAACTGCGGCGGAAAAACTCGGAGTCGATGCTGCATCGGTTAAGCTTGTGACCTCACCCGGAAGTGAAATTATCAGCGCCTATAAAGTGCATGATGACGATAGGGTCGACAACGGTATTCTTTGTTCAAAAGAGAAAAAGAATATCCTTGCTCTTACCTGCGCAGCACACGGCCTTTGCAGCGCAAAGCATATTTCAAGAATTATTTTCATTATCGCTGCCGTTATTAATTTTGCCCTGCTTGCATTCTGCGCATTTTTGGGCGTATCGGTAAGCTTTACCTCGGTTACAATAATTATTCTTCAATGCTTGTGGAGCGTAGTCTCATATTATATAGGAAAATCGAGACTTCGCTGAAAAATAATTGAGAAAGGCTTTGCAGGTATTTATCAGCAATACCTGCTTGAGATGGTATAAAAGTGGAAAACATATTGACAGTTTCATCGCTTAAAAAGTCTTACGGCAGAAAGGTCGTATTGGACGGCATTGACTTTAGCGTAAATCCCGGACAGATTATCGGCCTTTTGGGACCGAACGGCTGCGGAAAGACGACGCTTATAAAAATTCTTACCGGACTGATAAAAGACTACAGCGGTACGGTAAGAATAAACAACGAAGAGATCGGGTCATATACTAAAGGCATTGTGGCTTATCTTCCGGAAAAATCCTATCTTCCCGACTGGATGAAGCCGAAAGACGCAATTGAATATTTTGCGTCCTTCTATGAAGATTTTGACGAAGCAAAAGCACAGAGTATGGTTGCCGCTTTCGGTCTTGATTTCGGTCAGAGACTAAAAACAATGTCAAAAGGTCAGCAGGAAAAGCTGAATCTTGTCCTTGTAATGTGCCGAAGGGCAAAGCTTTATATACTTGACGAACCGCTTGGGGGTGTTGACCCGGCGGCAAGAAGCAAAATTTTGGACTTGATCATGAACAATTATGCAAAAGATGCAAGTGTTATTCTTTCAACCCACCTTATAAGCGATGTTGAATACATTTTTGACCGAGTGCTTATGATAAGCGGCGGAAAGCTTATTGTTGACAGCGCCGTAAATGAGCTTCGCCAGAGGGGAAAAAGCATTGAAGATGTTTTCAAGGAGGTGTTCAGCTATGCTTGGTAAGCTCCTAAAATTTGAACTTAAACATTCTGCAAGATATGTTATGACGATTTACGCCTGTGCGGCTGCCCTTGCGGCATTTATGCTCGTTGGTCTTCTTACAAGGGTAACTTTTATAAGCATTATAGGCTCAATCGTTCTTTATTTCGTTGGAATAATTGCGGTCATAATGACTCTTGTCGCTGTAATTAAAAATTTTTACGATACCCTTTACGGCAAACAGGGCTATCTTACTTTTACACTTCCTGCAAAAAGCAGCAGCATACTTTTTTCAAAGGTGCTTATCTCGTTTTTTTGGATAATTATGTCTATGATCCTTATGGCGGCGATATTTGTTCTCATATTTTTAAACGCCAAGAAACAGGCGGACGGAACGCTCGACGGGATTTTTGTAATGATAAAAGACAGCGGACTTCTCGAAATGCTCCCGTCCGGAGCAATGATCGTAAAGCTTATCGTATATATGGCGACTCTTGTTCTTCTTAATATCCTTGTTTTTGTCGGTTTCGTTTATTTTTCGGTTACTTTGGCAAATATAAGGGAACTTCAAAATCACCCGAAAGTTTATGGCTTTTTGATTTTTTTCGTCTTATATTCGGTTTCAAACTCGATAGGCGCAAAGCTGACCTATTCTTTTCCTCTTTCTGTAAACATTACGGCAGATAGAGTCTATATAGCTTTAAGTTCAATGACAGGCGCAGAAAACACACTCGCTTCATTCGGAATCGGCGGAACGATATTTATGTCGGCCGTTGCGGTGGTTCTGCTTTTCTTACGGGCTGGATTATGGAAAACAAGGTCAACATAAAGTA
>CANQLQ010000111.1 GCA_947624755.1 uncultured Clostridia bacterium
CCCGTGGGCGACCACATGGGGTCGCCCCTACGCGTACAATGGGTTAGTATCAAGACTCATATAAATCTTCCCTGTGTAGCCGCCGTGGACGATGCTCACTGAATAAAATTTTTATAGTTAATAACGCAAGTCGTTTCGCGGCGTAAGAGTAAAAGACTAATAAATCTACCTCGCGTAACTCGTGCAGGCGATGCCTGCCGATGCCTGCCGATGCCCGCCCTGCGGACACAAACAAAAACCGGAGACAAGGCATGAAGCCCTCTCCGGTTTGCTTTTTTTCATATAGGTTTGTCGTACAAGCTGATAATAACCCATTACTACATTTTCAGCGCTTCGATTATTCTTCTTTTATACCCGATAAACTCTTCGGTCATTGTAAAATCATTTGTTCTCGGCTTAGGTTCATTAATTACGATTTCGTTTGTAATTTTACCCGGCGCTCCGGAAAGAATATAAACCCTGTCGGAAAGAAGAATCGCCTCGTCAATATCGTGCGTAACGAAAAGCGTTGAAAGCTTTATCTTCTGCATAATATTAAGATACCATTCATGAATTGCGCTTTTGGTTATAGTGTCGAGTGCGCTGAACGGCTCATCAAGAAGAGCAACACCTTCGGAAGAAAGATAGGTGCGAAGAAGCGCCGCTCTTTGACGCATACCGCCCGAAAGCTGCGAAGGATATTTTTGCTCAGTACCCTCAAGACCAAAGGTTTCAAAAAGCGGCAGAGCTTTATCCCTTGCGGCCTTTTTCTTCATACCCTTTTTTATTACAAGCGGCAGACAGATATTGTCAAGTACGCTGTAGTAGGGAAGAAGGAGATCCTTTTGCAGCATATAGCTTATTTCTCCGGGCTTTCCGGTTACATCCTTGTCGTTGAGAAGGACTTTACCGCTGTCGGGAGAGTAAAGACCGGAAATAACATTGAAAAGCGTTGTTTTGCCGCTTCCGCTGACACCGAGAAGGCAGACAATTTCACCTTCTTCAAGATGAATTGATATATCATCTATAACCGTTCTGTTACCGAAGCTTTTTTTAATTTTTTCTGTTTTAAGATATCCCATAGCTTATGAAAGAAAATCGTTTGTAAAGCCTGTGCCTGCGGGAAGTTCTTTTTCGATAAGCTTGTTATCCCAAAGCCATTTATAGAAGCCGTCCCATCTTTCGGCGTCGAAAACACCCCAGCTTTCAGCGTCGTCAATGTATCTTTTTGAAAGCCACTTCTGACTCTCTGTGACGAGCTCTTCGCTGTCTTTAAGCGAACCTGTTGTGTCGCCTTCAATAAGCATCTTTGCAGCTTCTTCGGGATTTTCCGCTGCAAATTCATATCCCTTCTTTGTTGCTCTAAGGAAAGCTTTTGCCGTTTCGGGATCATCTTTAAGGAAGGCGTCGTTTGCTATGAGCGTCGGTGAATAATAGTCAAACACTTTGTCAATATCAATAAAATTGAAATAGTCAAAATCAAAGTCTTGAACTTCTGCATTGATTCCGCCCCAGCCGTAGTAGATCCAGATTGCATCCGTATCTTTGTTCTTGAGCGCGCCTGCCTCGTCTGTAGGTACATTCGGAAGAAGTTTAACCTTGCTGAAATCGCCGCCGTCTTTTTCCATAACCGACTTGATTATTGCAAGTTCGATCGGGCTTTCCCAAGTTGAGTATGTTTTGCCTTCAAGACCTTTTGGGGTATCAATACCTTCGCCCTTTCTTGAAATGATGCCTGACGTGTTGTGCTGAACAATGGCGGCAACGGCAGTTACTTCAAGAGGATTTTCCTGAGTATATGAGGGAACGATAGTGTCCTGAAAACTTACCGCAAACTGTGCCTGACCTGCCGCGCACATAAGCTCTGCGCTGTTTTCAACGGGCTGAACGATTGTTACGTCAAGACCTTCTTGTTCATAATAGCCTTGTGCCTGAGCGACATAAAGTCCGGTATGGTTAGTGTTCGGTGCCCAGTCAAGGCATACTGTAATTGCCTTTTTTTCTATTTTCTCTTCCGAGCCTGAGCAGGCTGCAAGAGTAAAAAGAAGTGTGAGTGCAAGAAGCACGGAAATGATTTTTTTCATTAATTATTCCTCCGTTTAAATTTGTTTTTGTCTTATTAATCATTTTTGCGTTCGGCGTTTTCCCACGGCATTGAAAGCTTTCTGATTAGTGAGATGAGCATCATCAAAAGAAGGCTTATCACCGAAATGAATATTATCACAGAGAACATTTTGTCGAATGCATAAGCTTTTTTAACCCTTGTCATATAAACGCCGAGTCCTTCAAAGCCACCGAGCCATTCGGAAATAACGGCGCCCACGACCGCATAGGAAGCCGAAACTTTAAGTCCCGAAAAGAACTGACCTATAGCAGAAGGCAATTTGATATAGCGAAAAATTTTAAGCCTTCCTCCGCCCATACTCCGAATTAAATTTACCGCATCTTCATCTGCGCTGCGGTAGCCGTCAAGAAGTGAAATTGTTATCGGGAAAAATGTTGTAATTACAACAAGGGTGATCTTCGGCGCCATTTCAAAGCCCATCCACAAAACAAGAAGCGGCGCGATAGCAATTGTCGGTATGGTCTGAGTAATTACAAGAAGCGGATAAATCGCCTTGTATAAAAACGGAAACCTGTCCATAAGCGTTGCAATAACGAAAGCCAGAGCTATTCCGATAACAAGACCGTAAAGCGCCTCCTGCAAGGTTACCGCCGCGTGCTTCATAAGAATTGAAAAATCGCCTACGAACGCTTTTACAACTTTTACGGGCGACGGCAGCATATAGGCCGGAATAATTTCACCCTCGCTGACAAGCAGCCACGCGATGACCACCGCCGCAATTGAAACGAAGGGAGCGGACTTACTTATGGTGTTTTGTAACTTTTTTGTCAATTGTAAGCACACCACCCTCAGGCTTGTAAACAACCTTTACATAAGCCGAAACCGAAGCACAGCCGGCTTTAACCGCAACCTTTTGACATTCCTTTACAATGTCCATAAGCTCGTCATAGCTGTCGCCTTCAATTGTCGTTTCAAACGGACCGACATAATAATTGTTACCCGTGCTTTTGATGTAGTCAATGACTTCATCAACAATACGGATAAGCTCGTCCTCGCTTTCAACTTGCGGTAAAACTTGAATTGCTACACTCGCTGTCATTATAATGACCTCCTTAAAAATAAAATTCGCCACGGATAACCTCCATGGCAAAAAGTCCTTTTTCATAACTTCCTACGTCGGCATTATCCGAATCAGGTTAAGGGTCAAAGGCAACCAGCCTTTTTCTCAGCCGAATTTCATCAGCTCCCCTGTTTATTGTGGCGTGTATTTATATTAGCATTATTAAAAGAATTTGTCAATATTTTTCTGTCTGCAAAGACTAATTTGTGTATTGCCCAAGTATTTTGGTAAAGTATTACGGAAAATTTGCAGGCAAGATATTAAGCCTTAATCAGAGGTTACTTAATATAATTCTAAAAACAACTTATTTTTTGTTGGTTTTATTTGGAAAAAAGTTTAAATAACGATTGTAAAAAATATTTTTTTAATTATAATATGTATCGGATATAAATGTATATTTTGCTTTTATTTGCACTATAATCATTTATATCTAAACGAAAGAGACCCCTGCCTTTTAAAGCGGCGGGTTATGCTTTCGTTTTTCGGCGACAGTATAATCAATCTGCCGCCGAAAGGTTAATAACGGCGCTTTGCGTCTTATTAAATGCATACAAAAAGCAGTAATAAACTGCCCAGAAGGAGGAAAATTATTATGGCAAGATTTACTATCCCAAGAGACCTTTACCACGGTGCAGGTGCATTGGATGCGCTAAAGACACTCAAAGGTAAAAAGGCAATCATCGTCACAGGCGGCGGAAGCATGAAGCGTTTCGGTTTTCTTGACACTGTTGAAGCTTACCTTAAAGAGGCAGGAATTGAAGTTAAGCTTTTTGAAGGCGTTGAGCCTGACCCGTCGGTTGAAACTGTTATGCGCGGCGCAGCCGTCATGACAGAATTTGAACCGGACTGGATCGTTGCAATCGGCGGCGGCTCACCTATTGATGCCGCAAAAGCTATGTGGGCATTCTATGAATATCCCGAAACTTCTTTTGAAAATCTTTGCGTTCCGTTCAATTTCCCGGCGCTTAGAACCAAAGCCCGGTTCTGTGCTATTCCGTCAACTTCAGGTACGGCGACAGAAGTTACGGCTTTCTCTGTTATCACCGATTACTCAAAAGGAATTAAATATCCTCTCGCTGACTTTAACATAACTCCCGATGTTGCTATCGTAGATCCCGCACTTGCAGAAACGATGCCTCAAAAGCTTACCGCTTTCACGGGCATGGACGCCATGACTCACGCGATTGAAGCTTATGTTTCAACTCTTCATAACGATTACACAGATGCTCTTGCCCTTCACGCGATAAAGATGATCAGCAATGACCTTGTTGATTCTTACAACGGCGATATGGCGGCAAGGGACAGAATGCACAATGCACAGTGCCTCGCAGGTATGGCATTTTCAAATGCACTTCTCGGAATCGTTCATTCAATGGCTCACAAGACGGGGGCTGCATACAAAGGCGGACACATCGTTCACGGCTGTGCAAACGCTATGTACCTTCCCAAGGTAATAAAATATAACTCTGCCGAACCAAGCGCAGCAAAGAGATATGAAGAAATTTCAGCTTTTCTCGGACTTGAGCCGACAGTTGATGCTCTCATCACTCATATCCGGAACATGAATACAAAACTCAACATTCCGACCTGCATTAAAGAATATGAGGGCGGAATTATTGATGAAACAGAATTTCTTGAAAAGCTTGACAAGATCGCAGAGCTTGCCGTCGGCGACGCATGTACAGGTTCAAATCCGAGAAGCATTGACCCGTCTCAAATGGCAAAACTGCTCAAATGCTGTTTCTATGACGAAGAAGTAGATTTTTAAAAAATATTCCCTTTAAAACATAACAAAGAGCATTGTTTCCGTTTTAGATTTTTAAGGTTTCTTTAAGGTATAATTAATAAAATGAAAACAAAGTTAAGAGTATTTAAAAATTCTTAACCTAATAAAAATTTGAAAGTAGGTGTACAGAATGGCAGCAGAATCAACCACTACAGTAATCGACGTAGTAGAAACAGGAGTTAAGAGCGCTTTTGATAAATTCATCGATGCAATTAAAGCAGCTCTTCAGCAGTTCGTTGATGCTCTCAAGGCTATGCTTGGCAATCTTCTTGCATAATTGATATCCTTGAAATAATGCATCTTGACTAATTATTAGTCATATAAAAATGGCGTTGTAATGCAATGCCATTTTTACTTTATAATAAAATTTTAACTTTTTCGTCTTGTAAGGAATCACTGATTAATACAAGCTGCCTTGACTTAATCAGTGATTCCTTAGTATATGTATTAAACTTCTACAAAATTTTCTAATATTTTTTAAAAAATATATCTTCAAGAAGATTTTTTAAGGTTAATTTAAGGTTGCCTTAATAAAATCTTAATAAAGTTAAGAGAGATTTATTCTTAACCAATAAATTTTGAAAGTAGGTGTACACAATGGCAGTTGAATTAACACTCCCTGCAGAAGTAGAAGAAGAAGTAAAGGGTGCTTTCCAGAAATTCATCGATGCAGTTAAAGCAGCTCTCGAGAAGTTCGTTGCAGCTCTTAGCACAATGGTTAACAACATCCTTGGCATTATGCCTCTCGACTAATCTTTGGTCACTTAAAGGGCGTTGCATTTTGCAATGCCCTTTTTACTTTTATTTTGCTTTAATTTTTTTATTCTAAAAGTAAATTTTGTATTTTCCATCTTGAAATATAACACATAATAATGCTATTTTTTACCTTGCCGAGTCAAAAAAATAATTTTAATTATTTAAGATTTTTCTAATAAAATCGCATTAGTATTAATATACGCACAAATTTTAAAGTAAATTTAAGGTTCGCTTAATAGTATTTTAATAAAGTTAAGAGCAAGTTTTTGTCTTGACTATTATACGAAAGGAGAATGTTTACCATGGATTTCGGTGATCTTGTTGAAACAAGAGTAGACAACGCTGTTGAAGAAGCAGGCGAAGCTGGTGTTAACTTGAAAGATAGCATCCACGCTGCTATTAAGGCTTTCTTTGAAGATCTTATCGCTCTTATACGTAAACTTCTTGGTATTGAAGCTGCTTAATTTCATTAAGACTAAAGAAGCCCGGTGTCATTTGATGCCGGGTTTCCTTAGATAATAAGGTTCATTTAATGCCTTTATCGGTGTATAAACCGACAAGAAAAATCGAAAGAAAAACTCGATTTGATAAAAGCCAAGTTACACATTTCTATCAATTGTTTCTTTTTTCCTTAAAATTATATATTTTTTAAAATTTAAACTATATTTAAGGTTGAATTATTAAAATGTTTACAAAGTTAGGAAATTGTTGACTTTCTTAACAAAAATTTGAGAAAAAGGTGGTTCGCGAAATGGATATTGATGAAATCCTCGACTCAATTGATGAAGAAGCTATTGAAGACGCAGCTATGGAATTAAAAGATTCTGTTGTAGCAGCAGCTATTGATCTTCTCAAGTCGCTTGTAGTCATCATTAAGAACTATGTAGCTGCTAAGTTTTAATTTTGTGGTTACTTAAGAAAAAGCAGCATTTTTGTGTATGCTGCTTTCAGCCTGTCGAAAAAACCGTGTTTTGCAATCAAGCAAGACACGGTTTTCTGTCTAAATGGATGAAAAATCGGAAGA
>CANQLQ010000112.1 GCA_947624755.1 uncultured Clostridia bacterium
TGCCCAAAAATTTTCGTTAATACACAAAGTATTGCCTCAAATTTTTGAACAAACTGACGAAAAATTTCCTCGCCAATCAGGGCACCCTGAATTAATCAGCGCTTCCATAGGTTAATACACTTAAAGTGTTAATAATAATTTTCTTTATAATATTTTTGGAGGTAACAAAAATGGCAGTAAAAATCAGACTTCGCCGTATGGGCGCAAAAAAGGCACCGTTCTATCGTGTTGTTGTAGCAGATTCAAGATATCCTCGTGACGGACGTTTCATCGAAGAAATAGGATATTTCAATCCTATGACAGAACCTGCTGACATCAAAATTGATGCAGAAAAAGCTCAGAAATGGATTTCAAACGGCGCACAGCCGACAGACACTGTTAAGTCTCTTCTTAAAAAGTGCGACATTATTAAATAATTTTGGGAGGTACTGACCTTGAAAGAGTTACTGGCTTCAATAGCTAAGGGTCTTGTTGAACAGCCCGATAAAGTAACTGTTGAGGTTGACGACATTAACGAAGAAGGTGTAATTACTTTTCACCTTCACGTTGCTCCCGACGATATGGGCAGAGTTATCGGTAAGCAAGGCAGAATTGCCAAAGCTATCAGAACGGTAATGCGTGCAACCGCCAACAGAAGTGATTCAAAAATTTCGGTTGAAATTGACTGAAATCATAAAACCATAAAGGACTGTCACTTTGGGTGGCAGTTTTTTGTTTTATTATGTTGCGAATGGTAAATTAATGTGATAATATAAAAGAAGATAATTTTTATCGCTAAAGAGAGCCTAAGGAATTATCAAAGCTTTCATAAATTTTTAAGGGAGGTTTTTCTATGCATAAAAGCGCTCTTAGCAAAAAAAGAAAATTCGGCTATGCAACAGGTATAACTACCGAATCGGTTCTTTACAATATGTATTATACTTATTACCTCGTTTTCCTTACGGACGCAGCTCATATGAGCGCAGGTCTTGCAGGCACCGTCAGTCTCATTTCCGTTATATGGGACGCTGTGACCGATCCTATTATCGGCCATTTTGCCGATAAACCGGGCGCAGACAAAAGAAAGTTTATGCTTCGTGCGGCTTTTCCCGTAGGACTTACTTTTATCGGGGCTTTTCTTCCTCTCGGGGATCAAAGCGACATTGTAAAATTCATTTTCTATACTGCAATGACGATGCTTTTCTGGCTTGCGTATACAGTTTATACAATTCCATATTATGCCGTTGTGGCCGAAATTACGGAAGATTATGACGAAAGAACCGAAATTCGCGCAACAAGCTCAATGTTCAACACCGTTGCAATTTTTATCGGTAACGCTGTTCCTGCCGTTCTTCCCGGACTTTTTGTAGGTATCGGTCTTTCACAATCTCTCGGCTGGACTTTTACCGCTCTTACTCTTTCGGTAATTGCAATTATTTTTGCCTTTATCGCTTCGTTCAGCCTTCGTGGAATTGAGCTTAAAAAAGCCTCTGAAAACGGTGAAAAGAAAGAGAAGGTAAGTATAAAAGAATATATTGAAATTCTCAAAATCAAGCCTTTTTGCTTCTTTATTATGTTTGTATTCTTCTTCCTTATCGCTTCTGCAATGATTCAGGCAAATTTTGCTTATCTTGTTGAAGGCCGCCTTGGAATGTCAAGCGATGATATGGTGCTTGTTATTGTAACTCTTGTTGTTTCAATGGGTATTTTTATTCCGATAGTTACGAAGCTTGCCGAAAAAACCGATAGAAGATTTGCAAGTATAATTTTTATTTCGCTCAATATGATATCCCTTATTGTAATAAAACTCATAGGTATTGACAACACGGCAATGCTTATCGCTTCTGTTGTTGCCTGTGCGGTAGGTCTTGCCTGTTTCTGGACAGTTTTCTATTCAATGGCATACGACCTTGTCGAAGTTGATGAATTTATCAACGGCAAGCGCAGAGAAAGTATGATCACCGCTTTCCCGCAGTTCTTCCAAAAGTTCGGCGCGGCAATCGGTATGTGGATAACCGGACAGGTGCTTGATATGAACGGATATGTCGGTACTCTTTCAGTTCAGCCTGAAAGCGCAAAAAACGCAATTGAAAACATTGCGACAATAATACCGTGTATTTTCCTTGCAATTTCACTTGTCGGACTTATTCTTTATCCGATAACCAAAAAGCGTTTTGCTCTTCTTATGGAAAAGGTTGAAGATAAGCGTGCCGGAAAAGAAACCGATACTGTTGGAATCGAAAAACTTATATAAGGTGGCATAAATATGCTCGTTGTAAAAAATGTAACAAAAAAATACGGCAAAATTAAAGCAAATGACAATATCAGTTTCACTGTTTCCGACGGTGAAATTGCTGTTTTACTCGGTCCGAACGGCGCGGGCAAGTCAACAATAATAAAATGCATATCGGGTCTTCTTCGCTTTGAAGGAGAAATAAAGCTTAACGGTTACGCAAACAAAACGCTTGAAGCCAAAAGACTCCTCGGCTATGTTCCGGAAATGCCCGCTGTTTATGATATGCTCACTGTCCGTGAACATCTTGAATTTATGCTTAGAAGCTATAAAATTAAAGATGACGGATATGCGGACAGCCTGCTTGAACGCTTTGAACTTTTTGACAAAAAAGATAAGCTTGGCAAAGAGCTTTCAAAGGGTATGCAGCAGAAGCTTTCAATTTGCTGTGCGCTTGTTCATAAACCGCGCGTGGTAATTTTTGATGAGCCTATGGTAGGTCTTGACCCTCACGCTATAAAAGAACTTAAAGAGGTTTTCCGCAAGCTTAAAAATGACGGCGCTTCCGTGCTCATAAGTACGCATATGCTTGACAGTGTTGAAAGCTGTTGGGATAAAGCTTACATTATGAAAGGCGGTTGCTTTTGCGCTCAAACAACACCTGACGCAGAAAACGGAAAAACGCTTGAAGAACTTTTCTTTGAAATTACGGAAGGCGGTCGTGAATAATGGGTTCCGTGGCATATCTTCTTTCAAGAAAAATAATAAACAGAATAAAGGAAGCTTTTCACAGGCCGGCCGAGCTTATTTTAATTATTTTATTCGTTTTCCTGATGGGCTTTACTGTTTTTGCCGGAAACGCCGAAGAGCCTGTAACAGCTTTGCGTGATATAAATGAGCTTTATGCAATTATCCTTGCTTTGTATACTCTGATTTTTATTTTGACGTCAAAAAGCGGCTTTGTAAACGGTGCATCAATGTTTTCAATGGCGGACGTAAATTTGATTTTTACCGGTCCGAAAAAGCAGAGCGGCGTTCTTTTTTATGGGCTTTTAAGTCAGCTCGGACGCTCGCTTATTCTCGGATTTTTTATTCTTTATCAGTATTCATGGCTTCACGACAGCTATGGTATAAGCTTTGGTACGCTTATAATAATTCTTGTAGGATATGGTATAACGGTTTTCCTTTCCCAGATGTTTGCAATGCTGATTTATTGCGTAACCTCAGGCAGCGACAGAAAAAACAAAATTTTCAAAAGTGTTTACCTGCTTGTTATCGGAGCTTTTTTTGCCTACCTTTTCATAAAGGTCTGTCTTGGCGGCGGCAGCCTGCTTAAAAATACAGTTACACTCGCAAATTCAGCCGTAATGAATTTTTTCCCGATATCGGGCTTTGTTCGTATGGGCGTAGTCGGTGCAATCGGCAAAAAATACGTTTCGCTTATTATAAGCCTTGCTTGCTTTGCCGCTTTTTGTGTAATATATTTTATTTTGATATCCGTTATCAATGCGGATTATTATGAAGATGTTCTCAAAGCGACTGAGATTTCATTTTCGGCTATTACCGCCCGTAAAGAGGGTAAAGCGGTTGAAGCCGCACCGAGAAACGTCAAAGTCGGAAAAACAGGATTTACAAAAGGCGAGGGCGCATCCGCAATCGCTCAAAAGCATAAAATCGAAAATCGCAGAGCAAAATTTTTTATACTTGACACAATGGGCGTTATAATGGCTGTTATTACAATTGCGATAGGTTTTTTTTCAAAAAGTGCAGTCTTTGCGCTTTTGTTCGATGTTTATATGATGATTTTCACTGTGTCGGCGGGTCGTTGGGCAAAGGAGTTGAGCCTTCCGTATATCTATCTGATTCCCGAACCGCCGTTTAAAAAGCTTCTTTATGCTCTTCGTGAACAGTTTCCGTCATTAGTTATGCAGTCGGTAATAATCTTCGGCGTACTTTTCTGTCTTATCGAAATGACAATTCCCGAAGCCGTCAGCTTTGCGCTTGCAAAGGTAAGCTTTGGTTTTATGTTTATAGGTGTAAATCTTCTTATTTCAAGGCTCCTCGGAAATAGTGAAAGCAAAGCCTTTATCGTTTTTGTATATTTTATTTTCGCCTTTATTTTTGCAATTCCGGGTTTGGCTGCGGCCTTTGCAGCATATTCAATGTTTTTTACCGGAATATGGCTTGCGGTCGTTATAATGAGCGTTATAAACATTGTCGTTTCAATGGTTCTTGTGTTTCTTTGCAGAAATATACTTGAATGTGCGCAATATAATAACAGATAATATTGGCTTAACTGATTCCCGGCTCGTCTTTGATAAATTTAGGGAATTTCTTTAGATCATATGAAAAACTCCGGCTGTGAAATATTCTCACAACCGGAGCGTTTGTTTATTTTCCTAAAAGTTAACCGATACGGTGTCCGTTCTTGATTTTTACTTTCATTGAACCCATTATAGGAGCTTTAATGAAGCCTGTAAGCGTATCGCCGTTGAAAGTTGCGTGAACTTCAAAAATTTTGCCGGGAAGAATAGAAAATTCAGCCTTGACGACGAGAGTATCTGTTCCTTCTTCTTCTATGCTTAGAATTTTGACTTTTACATCTTTGAATCTTTCGGGAACATTGTAAATAAATTCATATTTCCCGCCGTTATCTTTTATTTCGATAATTCCGCTTGTGCTAAACATCATAGTGTTCACACTTGCTTCCCATTTTCCAATACCAATCATAAATAACACCTCTTTATATTATATTACTTTAAGGGACATTTGATTAATATGCACTAATATTAGCTTCCTTAGCTTTCTTAAAATTAATCGAAGTTCATCAATTTTTTTCAACAATAAATTCAAAAATACGTTTCGTTGACTTGCCGTCACACGCTGACATAAATTTTTCAAGAAATGAATCGAGAACGCTGTAGTCATAATTTTCTATATTATTGACAAGTTCAGCCAGCTCATCGGTTGTTTTTGCAATTTTGCCGGGTACAAATGATTTGTAATCAAAATAAAAGCTTCTTTGCTTTTCATAAGCTTCGAGGTCATATGCATAAAAAATCATCGGTCTTTTTAAAAGAGCATATTCAAAAATCAAAGAAGAATAATCTGTAATAACAACATCGGCGCTGCAAAGGGCAGTATCAATTGAAATATCTTTTGAAATGTCGATTACAAAGCCGTCAAGCTCTTTTTTTTCTTCTTCGTCAAATGAAAGCTTGTCTGCAATTCTCGGATGAAGTTTAACAAGAAGGACAGTATCTTTGTTAATACTGTTTTTTAGTTTAACAAAATCAATTGCTTTTTCGGCGTATGAACTTTGAACATTGTTGCCGCGAAGAGTAGGCGCCCAAAGAATAAGCCGCTTGCCTTTGATTTGAGGATAATTTTCGGTTAAGATATTTTTTTGCAATTTAACAAAATCTTCGTCAAAATAAACGTCGGTTCTCGCGACGCCCAAAGCTTTTACAACTCCGTTCTCAGCGTCGAAAGCTTCGTTATAAATCGGGATAATATATTTAGATGAAGCGATGATGTCGGTGTATGTTTTGTGAACCTTATATTTTTCAAAAAGCTCACTTTCAAGTCCCCATGAGGAGTCTTTGACTGAATAACTGAACCGTTTGAAAGCGCCGCAGCCATGCCATAGCTGAACAAGTCTTGAGCCTTTTCTCGGTTTATTTGCATAGGCGGGAAGATAATATTCGTTAAGAAAGGTTACTTTAGCCCTTGCAAAGTATTTCTGAAATTTAATGTCGGCTTTGATTTTGCTAAGCTCATTTTTATAAAATACGCTGCTGCCGCCCTTAAATTTGAAAAGGCAGACGCATTTATAGCCTTTATCTTTTGCCATCTCGTAAAGCGAGCCGAAGTCCTTAGGCAGTTTACCGTCATATGGGGCGGCGAAAAGAATAAGCTTTTCATCGACCCTTTTCAGAGCATAAAGGCGGTATATAAACTTCCACACAAAAAAATAAAGGAAGTTGTTAAGCATTCGGCGGTATTTTGCCTTTGCAAGAAAATTTCTGTAATGGTTGTTAAGAAACTCGCGGAATATTCTTTTCAATAAAGTCACCTCGCAAAAAGGTTATGCAAGTTAGGTTAAACTGTCGCAAATTAAATTTTTCATAAATCGCGTAGGGGCGACCCCATGTGGTCGCCCACGGGCATCTTTGTCCCTAATTTTTTATGTTATCTTAATTATATATCATATGAAATTTTTTTGCAACACAAATGAAAAAGGAGCCTTCGTCTGAAAGCTCCGGATATTCATTCGTCATTAATTAAACAGCGCGGGTAACCTTACCTGAGCGAAGGCAGCGAGTGCAGGCATAAACCCTCTTTGGTGAGCCGTTTACAATAGCCTTAACACGCTTTACATTCGGTTTCCATGTTCTGTTTGAACGTCTGTGTGAGTGAGAAACTTTAATGCCGAAAGCAACATCTTTTCCGCAAAAATCACATTTTGCCATTTTTCAGCACCTCCTTATACATAATTACACATA